>CAUVQK010000062.1:0-6386 GCA_963553705.1 uncultured Streptococcus sp. | reverse complement strand
CCAGCATTGAGCAAGAGAACACCCTGCTGAGCCCAGGAAGTCAAATCATGCGACTCCTTCACTCCGATATCATCAGCCAGTTCTTTGAGAATATTCTGCAAAGAAGGCGGAGCTGGAATGTCATCAGGTACCGAAAAACTTAAGCCCTGTGCCTGTCTCGGTCCGTGGTAGGGATCCTGCCCTAAAATAACCACCTTAACATCCGCTAAATCTGTCGTCTGAATCGCATTAAACACCTTTTCCCGAGGTGGGTAAATAATCCCTGAAGCATACACTTCGTCTAAAAAATGATTGATTTTTGCAAAATAACCTTCCGGCAGCTGCTCCTTAATCAAAGCATGCCAAGCTGAATGCTGCATACATGTCTCCTCTTATTTTCTACGATAAAAATTCTATTGCTTAATCCACCTAAGTGCTCTTCTGAGTTCTGCTGTACCATTTTCCAGAAAACAAGAACCGTGAGCTAGGATGATTTTTTCTGGTTGCCAAGCCAGCATCTGCTTCAAACACTCTCTGGCTTCTTTTTGATGACCGATAAAGGTCATACGGTAGTCAAGAGGTGTCTGCCCATCCGGCGCTGCAACACGAACCAATTTATAAACCTTGCTGCGAAGCGAACTCGGAAAACGCTCTGTTTCAAAATTCTCAATCAAATCTGTCAAAATCAAAGTTTGACTGTCCTTGTGAAAAAAGACAACTTCTTCAATATAAGGACTTCCCTTGAAAACCAACTGATCTATCTGGTCTTTCCAAGCTGCTGGAGCCTCATTCGTCAGCTTTTCATCAAAAGAGACTGGGATTTTCTGCTTGGACGCTCTCTCCTCAACTCCTGGACTAGACCAAGCAATTGCCTCAGGATAATGCTTCTTCCAGTCAGCTATATAAGCATAGTGAATCTTATTAGGTGAAACGAGGTGTGCGACTGGTCCCAAAGCGTCCAACTGGTCAAACAAGTCTTGATTTGGCTGGATTGGTGAATGGCACCAGAGCTGGCCATTTGCTAACTTGATGACAGTCATGCGGGTTGAAAAGGGGAGATTTGTCAGCACCGCATCCATCTCAATCAAATCACCGTCGACTATCCAGATATTCTCAGCAATGGGCTTCAAGCTATAAAGCGGTTCATAGATAGGAACAGGTCTTTTCATTTCAAAGAGTCCTTCTTTCTAGTCCAAAAGTGAAACTTCCCTAGGGCTTGAGGATACTGGGCTAGTCCTAGGGCGGACAGAATCAGAATCTGTGGCAAAAACTGAATCAGATAACGGGTCTTTCCTCCCTCAAAAATCTGCAGAAAAAGCAGGCCGCCAAAAACAGCTAAGGTTAGAAAATTCAGTTCGTCACTGGATCGATATTTCCAAAGAGCAAAGACAAGTCCTGCCGCCATGACAATCCAGACCACCTGCTTGGACAGCGAGAAATAGACAAATTCTGACTTGTCAGTGTTCAGGAAGAAGTCACGGACAAACTGAGTTAAAGGATTATCTTTCGTATCTTGGTAAAAAGGCGATATATAAGGCGTCTTTTCATTTTCGACACTGCGGTAGAGCCAGCCCAAATCTCCTTCTGCTACAGTCAGAGACTGCTTGTGGAAGAGATGATGAGCTAAAGTCAAAGGATTATAATCGCTCAAGCGCCGCTTGATTTCCTTGATAACATATTCCTTAGCAAACATGCCATTGTTATAGTCATATTGCTTATCAGGCTCAATATACTGCAAGAGCCCTTCTTTCATATCTTCCTGATTGTGGCCATTGAAGGTCAGACCTAGATTAATAAAGAGCAAAGGACCTTTTGCCAATCCCTCTCCCTCCATAATCGGCACTTCCGTCTGGTGCTTGGACCAGTAATGCAGCGGGGCATAGCTAATCGCAAAACTGCAAGCAAAAACGACTAGTGTCAGAAAGAACTTCTTCCAGTTCTTTTTGAAAAAGAGAACTCCGAAGACAGCTATCAGCAGAATCATTACTGTTGGTCTAAAGAAGAAAGCCAGACTAGTCATCAGCCCAAGCAAGATACTGCGCCAAACCAGCTGTCGGCTTGATTCCTCTCCCTTCAGCAATCCCAGAACTAGAAAAATCTGCAGACTAATGAAAGGCAGAGGCGGAATATCGGTATACATTGAAAAGAAATAAGGAGAGAAGCCCAGTAAGAGCACATAAAGACTAAATACAGCATCCGCAGTTTTTTGTGAAAAATACTTTTGGCAACCCTTATAGAGAATCAAGGCCGTTACGTTAGTATAAACAATATTCAAGGCCTGCATGACCCATAGACCAGATTCCCCAAATACATTAAAGAAAAAACGCTCGTAGAGAAATAGTGAGACATTGTTAGGGTTGCGGGTCAGATAGCTGGAAATGGAGCTTTCTTTCAGAGTTTTGAAAGCCCCTGTAAAGACTACTGCTGCATCCCGCCTAATCAAAAGCTCTGCTGAAAAGAGCATAATCAGCTGAAAAATAAAGACAGCTAGCATAATAAGAACTTTATGCTTCATCAGCCAATGATAAGCTTTTTCTAGCAAATGCCGATAGCGATAGGCCAGATAAGCCAAGCCGGCAAAAGCAAGCATAGCTATACTATTCAGCTCTGCAACATGCCAGATGGCAATCAGAAACCAGTGAACAGCCGTAATCAGCATAACTTTCTGTAATATCGAAAAGGATAGATGATAAATCTTAGACATAGCTCTATTATACCAAACGCCGAGACTTTAAGCCATTTTTAAAGGCAAGACAAGGACGTTTTACTGAAAAATGACCTGAATAAAGGTCAGATCATTTTATTTCTATTCGGTCTAGGCCTGCCAATTTTCTTGGTCATGCTTAAATTTCTCAAGCAAGGCCAAGCCCTCAGGACTGACATAACCTTCGGCTTCAGCTAGGATAATTAGCTCTGTATAGTTTGATAAAGCCACCAATTTGACACCTGCTTCATTGAAGTTCTTTTCTGCCTTTGGTAGCTCATAGGTAAAGATGGCCGCTGCGCCAATCACATCCGCACCTTCACGTTTAGCGGCAGCTATAGCATCCAGAACCGAACCGCCAGTCGAGATTAAGTCTTCAATGACAACCATCTTCTGCCCAGGCGCTACGCGACCTTCGATTTGATTGCCCGCTCCGTGATCTTTTGGTTTGCTGCGGATATAGGCAAATGGCAGGTTCATTTTATCTGCGATAATGGCTCCGTGGGGAATACCTGCTGTCGCAGTTCCAGCAATGACTTCTACATCAGGAAATTCCGCCCGAATCTTTTCAACGAAACCATCTTCAATCAAGGTCCGAGTCTCTGGATAAGCCAAGGTCACACGGTTGTCCGTATATATAGGAGACTTGATGCCCGACGCCCATGTAAAAGGTTCTTCTGGCTTCAAATACACAGCTTTGATTTTCAATAAATCACGCGCAATCTCTTTTGCTAAAGTCATTTTTTGCTCCTTACAAATTTAATTTTTATGATGCTGTCAATTTCGTATAACGATTTAAATCGTATCTCTTGTTCTTACTTAGCTATTCCACTGCTTCTTGATCTCGTGATAAGCATCCCAAGGATTTTCAGATTGGATAATCGGACGTCCGACTACAATATAATCACTGCCGATTTGATGGGCTTCCTGCGGAGTCATAACCCGTTTTTGATCGCCAATTTCCGATCCAGCTGGCCGAATACCCGGCGTCACACAGAGAAAGTCATTTGCAGTAGCTGCCTTAATCAGTTCCACTTCTTGAGCTGAACAAACTACGCCATCCAAACCAGCTTCTTTAGCCTTGCGAGCGTAATTAACAACGGACTCCTGAACCGTGGTCTGGATATTTTGGCAATCACGCATATCTTCCTCGCTGGTCGAGGTCAGCTGGGTCACCGCAACCAACTTAGCCTTATCCCCTAAGACCTTCTTGGCTTCGCTCATCATCTCCACACCACCTGCTGCATGGACCGTCACCATGTCGATGCCAAATGTACCTAAGACAGACATGGCTGAGCGCACAGTATTGGGAATGTCGTGCAGTTTCAGATCCAAGAAAATGCTGTGTCCAAGACCTTTCAGATAATGAACGATTTCAGGACCGATGGCATAGAAGAATTCCATGCCGATTTTAACATAGAGTTTTTCATCTTCCGGAAAATGCTCCAAGAAATCTTTGACATCGTCAAAAGATGGAAAGTCGAGGGCGATAATAGGCCGTTCTTCACGCATGAGGGGAAAATCTCCTTTTAAATTATTATCTTCAAAGAAGTCCATTAGGCATTTATATCTCAAAACCAACCTTCACATTAGGCTCAGAGACATAGAAAAAACCTTGCCCGAGAGCAAGGTTACACGAAAATGTGGCAGTATCTGCCATTCAAACGTATGTACCTTAGTAGCCTCTCTGGACTTCTTTAAAGGTTATATTAGTTCATTCTATAATTTCACAGCAGGATTGTCAAGTAAAAATGTAACTTTAAAGCAAATTCTCTCGAACTTCTTTTCGTAAACTTTCAAGACTTTCGATGCCGTATTTATCCATAGCCTTAGGCAGGTTTTCAATAATGGTCGGGCAGGCATATGGATCCGTAAAATTAGCGGTTCCCACTCCAATAGCTGAAGCACCTGCTATAAACATCTCCAGAGCAGCCTCCGCAGAATCAACTCCCCCCATACCAATAATGGGAAGTTTACTTGCCTGAGCTACTTGACGGATAAGCTTGAGCGCTACCGGAAAGACAGCCGGACCTGACATACCTCCAGTGCCATTAGCGATAATAGGCTTGCGTGACTTCAAGTCAAATCGCATACCTACCAAGGTGTTAATCATGGTAAAACCTGTGGCGCCAGCATCTTCAACAGCCTTAGCTACCTGAGTGATATCTGCCACACTTGGAGTCAATTTGACATAGACTGGTACAGCAGAAGTTTCTACTGCTGCCTCGGTTGCTTCGTAAGCCAACTCTGGAACTTGGCCAATCAAAAGTCCAGCATTGCCATGGTCAACATTAGGACAAGAGATATTGAGCTCAATAGCCTTGACATTGGGGGCTTGAGAAATTTTCCCAGCCACCATGGCATATTCTTGATTGGAAAAGCCTGCCACGTTAGCAATGATTGGCAGGTTGGGATAATGCTTTTCCAACCAGGGCAGTTTTTCAGCTAGAACAACCTCAACACCTGGATTTTGCAGGCCTATGGCATTGAGCATACCAGCTGGCGTTTCTGCCACACGCGGAGTTGGATTGCCAAATCGAGGCTCCAAGGTCGTAGCCTTTATCATGATAGAACCTAGCAAGTCTAGGTCATAGTATTTGGCATATTCCTGTCCGAAGCCAAAGCAGCCAGATGCTGGAATAATTGGATTTTTCAGGTCCAAGCCTGGCAAAGAAACTCTTAAACGTTGGTCACTCATTCTTTCCCCTCCTAGACAATAATCGTGCCCGTCTCAAAGACCGGCCCGTCTTCACAAACTCGCTTATTGACCGACTCGTCCTGACCTGCCACATGAACTACGCAGGCATAGCAGGCGCCCATACCACATGCCATTCGGGATTCCATGGAAAGATAAGCATGCGGATGGTCCAGAAACTTACGATCCACATACTGAAGCATAGCTGGCGCACCACAGGAATAAACAGCCGCATAGTCTTGGGAGAACTCATCCACAACAGCTGATACATAGCCCTGACGACCATAAGAACCGTTATCTGTAGTGACAATGACCTCAGCGTATTTTTTCATTTCTGCTTCCAAAATGACAGCAGATTTATCAGAAAACCCCAGAACAGCTGTCACTTGAGCTCCCTTGGCATGCAATTCTTTAGCAACCTCAAGCAGGGGAGGGACGCCAATCCCACCACCGATAATCAAAGCGTGGTCACCTGCCCTTACAGGACTCAAATCAAAACCATTTCCCTGAGGCCCCATAACATCAAGAAAAGACCCGACTGGAAGTTGAGAAAAAATAGCCGTGCCTCCGCCTTCTATCCGATAAATGATGCGACAAGTCAGATTGTCTCGGTCAATCTCTGCGATTGAGATAGGCCGGCGCAAAAGCTTGCTGTCATCAGGTACCCGAATATGTAAAAACTGCCCAGCCTGCATCTGGCTGACCATTTGACCCTTTAGGAGCATAGAAAAAATATTAGGCGCAATCTCTACTTGCTCAAGCAGCTCCATCTGCTCCAGCATAATCTTGCCAAATCTCTTTTTGCAACTGTCACTAACCATGACAACCTCACTTTCTACAAGAAAAAACCTCGCCGCAGCAAGGTTTCGCAAAAAACAAGGCAACCAATTGCCTCTTATACCGTTTTTCCCACCTTGCAGCCTCACTGGACTTGATTAAAGGTTAAATTGTAAACATTATATCGTTAGAGATATGGATTGTCAAGGTGGCTACAAAAAAATAATGCAT
>CAUVQK010000061.1:0-6452 GCA_963553705.1 uncultured Streptococcus sp. | reverse complement strand
AACTTGAGAATTTTCCAGCCGCTAGCGCCAAACATAATGGGAATCCCCAGATAGAAAGTGAACTCTGTCACGACAGAACGACTGACACCATTCAAGAGACCGCCGACAATGGTGGCACCAGAACGGCTAGTCCCAGGAAAGAGAGCTAGAACCTGAAAGAGACCAATTTGCAAGGCAGTCTTGTAAGGAAGAGAAGCTAAATCTGTCACAGCAGGCTCCTCATGCTCGCGCCTTTCCAGATAGATAAAGGCCGCCCCATAGACAATCAGCATCACTGACACAGAGACCAGATTGTAGAAGTGTGCTTCAAACCAATCATCCAAGAATAAGCCGATAACAGCAGCCGGCAAGGCTGCTACGACTACCTTGGCCCAAAGCTGCCAGGTCTTTTGAACCTGACGTGCTGACTTGCCCGGTTTAAAAGGGTTGAGCTTGTCAAAATAGATGACGACAACCGCCAAAATAGCTCCCAGCTGGATAACGACATTAAACATTTCCATAAAGGCTGGACTTTGATTTTTATACTGGATAAAGTCTTGAATCAAAATCAAGTGACCTGTACTGGAAATCGGCAGCCATTCTGTGATTCCTTCGATGATACCGTAAATAATAGAGATAAAAATTTCAATGATAAACATAGAATACTCCTGAAACAAGGGTTTACTCAAGGAAAGTCGCATATAAATTCCCAAAGAGTATTAGGTCTTATTATATCACAATTTCAAGGCTAGGAAAAGCCAGTACGATAACTTTTCTGGCTAGCAGAGAGCTTGTCTATTAGAAAGCTCCACCGCCTCCTCCGCCGCCGCCGCCAGAGAACCCACCACCTGAACTTCCGCCAGATGAGACAGAGAAATTGCTGGCTGTGGTGGCTACATGGCCGTAGTTTGAGAAACTGTGCATACTGCTATAGAAGGCATAGTGCAAGTTAGCCTGAACATAGCTGTCCATAGATGGATTTTGCAAGCGAATCTGACGCAGAGCCATGACACGGCTGACACGATCTGCATAGCCAAAGAGGGTCGCATAGACCAAGAGACGGTTCCACAGGATAATACCTTCGATTTCTGTATTGTCCAGATGGGCAATATCTCGCAGCATATTGGAAAAACTTCGCCACAGATAGAAGTCGTGCGCGCCTTCGTCATTCAGGACGCCATCTCGCCAATAAAGCTGTGCCTTACTAGCAAAAATGAGAATCAAGACAAGACTCACCAGCGCCAAAGGAATATAATACCAGATAAAGCCGCCAAAAGAAGCCATATAGATAAAGAAAACAGCGATAGACACTACCAAACCAGCACAAGCTAGAATAATGGCAGTAATCAGCAATCTCTTTTCCTGAACTTTAAGAGGCCGGTAGTGACCAAAGAGACCCAAACGCTTGCCTTCAGAGCGCACTTCTTTAGATAAGGAGCGCAAACTGTTAGTAAACAAGGACTTAATATTGCTACCGATGTTACGGATATAGGACTCATCCGCAGAAGACTTGTGCTTATAAATATCTTCTGAAATTTGATAGGCTGAAAAGAGATCTTTCACCCTAGCCTGGGATTGCTTGTTAAAAGCCATGCCTAGAAAACGTCTCTCAAAGTCTGCCAACCCATCATAAGTTGCTATTTGCAGAACAGGATTTTCAGCATCTCCCTGCAGGAGGAGATTTCCCCTATCTAGCAAGTCTAACAAAGTCGCCTGAACCATGTTTTCAAAGTTCAGTACCGCCTTGCCGCCCCTAGTTGGGTTGACATCCTCCATGTCTACCGCGTAAATATTTTCCGCCAAAACAAGAGGAGCCAAGTCCTGCGGAGCCTCATATAGACGAGCATTCTTGGGATAAGACTGCTTAGGCTTGATCTTCTGGGCAAAGACAAAATAAAGAATGGCAGCTACAAGGATGGCACATAGGATCAGCAAGGGCATATAAATCTCTCCTAACTGCCGATAAAAGACCGTCATGCGGGCAATTTTTTCTTCTTGAGCTTTAAAGGTTGGCAAGTAGTCGCTCTCGTCTTCATTCTGGGACACAAGAGAAACCGCTTGTCGATCCCAATAGCCGTGGAGCTCGACATTATCGCCCGAGCCAATTCCATTGATTTTGACCAGATAGTCGGTCCCCTCCTTATCCACGAAAGGCTGGGTACCAAAGTAGCCACTATGAGCAAAGAGCTCGCTCTTATCTGGATTGCTCAAGCCAGAAACTGTCAAGACGACCTCTCCTATCCCCTGGTCCCAGTCGCTGATAGGAGTCCAGTTGAGTTCAGCAATATCCCTGTGAAGAAAAAGGAGATTTCTCAACTGCCAGGTCACAGTGACTATGACTCGGTCACCATCGTAGCCTGAATTATAGATTTTGACCTCATAACCATCGCCCAAATCTTTGATTTCTGGTCTAAAGTCCACATCAGTCTCACCATTGGTCTGAATCGAGACCGCTGGATTTCGATCAATCGCAAAGCCATTGGGCATCTTTCCAGCTGAGCCCAGCGAAACAATCTGACCATTATAGTCGTCATTAAACTTGTAGGTCACTTTCTCTGTATAGGTGGCTGTATTGTCCTCACGCAAGACCAGATCGCCTTGATAGGATTCAATATCATAGTCAACAGCCGAGACAACCTGACCAAAACAAAGGCAGGAAAATAAAACCAACAGAAGATAAAAATACCGTTTCATACTCAACCTCTCTTTACAGATACTTTGCTCTATTATATCATTTTTATCAAGTAAGGGCTTACCGGGATTGAAAAGCCTAGCAATTTTCGATAGAATAGGAAGAACTATTATTAGATAAGCAGGAGAAACCCATGAAGAAATTATTACTCACTTTATTTACAGCCCTCCTGGTCACCTTAGGAACGGTCCATGTTATTCAGGCCGATGACTACCTGAGAATCGGTATGGAAGCAGCATACGCTCCCTTCAACTGGACTCAGGATGATGATTCCAACGGTGCTGTAAAAATCGAAGGCACCAACCAATATGCCAACGGATACGATGTGCAGATTGCAAAAAAAATTGCACAAGAGATGGGCAAGGAACCTCTGGTTGTCAAGACTTCTTGGAATGGCTTAATTCCTGCTCTGACCTCTGGCAAGATTGATATGATTATTGCTGGTATGAGTCCAACTGCCGAGCGGAAAAAGGAAATCGCCTTTTCCAACAGTTACTACACCAGCGAGCCAGTTCTCCTAGTTCGTAAAGATGGAAAATATGCATCCGCTAAGACTCTAGAAGACTTCAAAGACGCTAAAATCACTTCCCAGCAAGGAGTTTATCTCTACAATCTCATTGACCAGCTTCCTGGCGCCAAAAAAGAAACAGCTATGGGCGATTTTGCCCAGATGCGTCAAGCCTTGGAATCTGGGGTTATTGATGGCTATATCTCTGAGCGGCCAGAAGCCTTGACTGCTGAGACTGCCAACTCCAACTTCAAAATGATTCAGTTTGAGAAAGGCTTTGAAGTTGGCGAAGAGGATGCTTCTATTGCCATTGGTATGCGCAAGGATGACAGTCGTATCGAGCAAGCTAATGCAGCAATCGCTAAGATTTCTACGAATGATCAAGTCAAGCTGATGGATGAGATGATTCAGAAACAGCCTGTTGATACGGATAGTGAAGCAGCTAAGGAATCATTCTTCAGTCAAGTGGCTAAGATTCTGGCTGAAAACTGGCCTCAATTCCTACGCGGAGCTGGTTTGACTCTACTCATTTCGATTACAGGGACCATCGCAGGTCTCATCATCGGACTGCTAATTGGCGTTTATCGGACGGCACCAGCTTCTAAGAATAAACTCCTAGCATCACTGCAAAAAATCTTCGGCTGGTTCTTAAATGTCTATATTGAGATTTTCCGCGGAACTCCAATGATTGTTCAGTCCATGGTTATCTACTACGGAACAGCCCAGGCTTTTGGAATTTCTATCGACCGGACTATCGCTGCCATTTTCATCGTCTCCATCAACACCGGAGCTTATATGAGTGAGATTGTCCGCGGCGGTATCTTTGCTGTTGATAAGGGGCAATTCGAGGCCGCAACAGCACTGGGTATGACACATGGTCAGACCATGCGCAAGATTGTACTGCCTCAGGTTGTCCGCAATATTCTGCCCGCAACTGGTAATGAATTTGTCATCAACATCAAGGATACATCCGTGTTGAACGTTATCTCAGTGGTTGAGCTTTATTTCTCTGGAAATACCATCGCTACCCAAACCTACCAATACTTCCAAACCTTTACCATCATCGCTGTAATCTACTTTGTCCTGACATTCAGCGTGACACGCATCCTGCGCTATGTCGAAAAACGCTTTGACACAGATAACTACACGACAGGTGCCAATCAAATGCAGACAGGAGAAGTGAAATCATGACAGAAACTATTCTAGAAATTAAAAACCTCAAAAAGTCCTACGGTGAAAACCAAGTCCTCAAGGACATCTCCCTCACTGTTCATAAAGGAGAAGTGATTTCCATCATCGGCAGCTCTGGTAGCGGAAAGTCAACCTTCCTGCGCTCCATCAACCTTCTGGAAACACCAACTGGCGGACAGATTTTCTATCGCGGCAAGAATGTCCTGGACGAGAATTACGACTTGACCCATTACCGTGAAAAGCTGGGCATGGTCTTTCAGTCTTTCAATCTCTTTGAAAATCTTAATGTTCTGGAAAATACCATCGTCGCTCAGACAACAGTTCTGAAAAAAGAACGGTCAGAAGCCGAGAAAATTGCCAAAGAAAACCTCAACAAGGTTGGTATGGGCGAACAATACTGGCAGGCCAAGCCTAAGCAACTCTCAGGCGGTCAGAAGCAGCGGGTCGCTATTGCCCGCGCCCTCTCCATGAATCCTGATGCTATCCTCTTTGACGAGCCGACTTCAGCCCTCGACCCTGAAATGGTTGGCGAAGTTCTGAAAATCATGAAAGAACTGGCTCAGGAAGGGCTGACAATGATTGTCGTGACCCACGAAATGGAATTTGCCCGTGATGTTTCCAGCCGTGTTATCTTTATGGATAAAGGCGTCATCACTGAAGCTGGCAGTCCGCAGGATATCTTCACAAATCCAAAAGAAGAAAGAACCAAAGAATTCTTGCAACGCTTCCTCAGCTAAATTACTTCTATTTTCAAAAGCAAAAAGAAATCTGGAACTAAATCCAGATTCCTTTTTTTATTTAATGAGCAATATCAGTTGCACGATTTTGAAGTTTAGTCTTCAAATTTTTCATGGTTTTTGTCGTAGAAATCAATCAAGCCAAGAGCCGTTTCAAAAGAGATATTTTTCACTTTTGCACGTCCTTGAGCAAGAGCAATGATAGACATTTCACGTGCATTTGTTTCTTTACTAATACGGTAACCGGTGATCTTCTTATCACGTACCCAACTAACAACAGATTCTACTTTCTCGAAATTAGATTTAGCCATTTCTTACTCCTCTCTATTCTAGCTACATCAACTACTATAATTGTTTTTATACAGTTTGTCAACTTAAACAAACCAAATTCGAACAAATTAAATAATTCTGAATTTTCTTTACTTAGCTTTGAGGGCTGAAAGTATCTGAGTCCGAATACTTTCGACACCTTCTGGATTTGCTGGAAGGAAGATGGTATTATTACCCGAACTATCTGCAAAATTATTCAGCGTATCCAGGTACTGATTGGTCAAAAGAATAGACATAATCTGCTCTTCTGTCAACTCAATGTTGGCGCCCTTCAATTCCTTGATCGAATCTGCCAAACCATCCACAATGGCCTTCCGCTGCTCGGCAATACCAACCCCATGCAGGCGGTCTTTCTCAGCTTCTGCAGAGGCAGCTGTCACAATCTTAATCTTATCCGCTTCAGCCAATTCCTGAGCAGCCACACGCTTACGCTGCGCCGCATTGATTTCGTTCATAGACTGTTTAACTTCAGCATCAGGCTCAACCTTGGTAATCAAGGTTTTGACAATGATATAGCCATAGGTCGACATTTCTTCAGCTACCTGTTTTTGGACCTCTAGGGCAATTTCGTCCTTCTTTTCAAAGAGCTCATCCAAGGTCAGTTTTGGAACGGAGGAACGAAGGGCATCTTCAATATAGGACTTAATCTGTGCTTCTGGCCGCATAAGTTTGTAATAAGCATCAATTACGTTGTTCTCATTTACACGATACTGGGTCGCAACATTCATAGTTACGAAAACATTATCCTGTGTCTTGGTCTCAACGACAATCTCGCTCTGCAGCAAACGCAGCTGAACACGAGCCGCTATCTTATCAATCCCTAAAGGAAGACGGAAATTGATACCGCTGCTGCTAGTTTTGTGGTAGCGTCCAAAACGCTCAATGATTGCCACAGATTGCTGACGAACCACATAAACTGCACTAAGCAACAAGAATATAAAGATTATGATCAATATGATAAAGAAAAATGGAATAAAAAACATAGAGTCCCAAACTATAATGAGCTCACCAATAT
>CAUVQK010000060.1:0-6481 GCA_963553705.1 uncultured Streptococcus sp. | reverse complement strand
AAATTAACAAAAGAAGATTTTAAACAAATCAATAAACGCAGCTTGTTCACTTTCCAATTAGGCTGGAACTACGAGCGGATGCAAGGTTCCGGTTATCTCTACATGCTCTTGCCTCAGCTGCGCAAAATGTACGGAGACGGCACTCCAGAATTGCAAGAAATGATGAAATTGCATACGCAATTCTTTAATACATCACCTTTCTTCCACACCATTATTGCAGGTTTTGACCTAGCTATGGAAGAAAAAGACGGTGTTAAATCAAAAGATGCGGTCAATGGTATCAAGACAGGTCTTATGGGACCATTTGCTCCTCTTGGAGACTCTATCTTTGGCTCTCTTGTGCCAGCCATCATGGGATCTATCGCTGCTACCATGGCTATTGCAGGTCAGCCTTGGGGAATTTTCCTTTGGATTGCTGTAGCAGTTGCTTATGACATTTTCCGTTGGAAACAGTTAGAATTCGCCTACAAAGAAGGGGTTAATCTCATCACCAACATGCAAAGTACTTTGACAGCTCTTGTTGAAGCGGCTTCTGTACTGGGCATCTTCATGGTTGGAGCTCTTGTAGCGACTATGATTAACTTTGAAGTTTCATGGGTGCTGAAGATTGGTGAAAAAGCTATTGATTTCCAAGATATGCTCAACCTTATCTTCCCACGTTTGATTCCAGCTATTTTTACAGGATTTATCTTCTGGCTTCTTGGTAAGAAAGGTATGAACTCTACAAAAGCAATTTTGATTATCATTGTCTTGGCGATTTCTCTTGCTGCATTTGGTCATTTCGTTTTGGGAATGGAATAATGGAGTAATTTATGAGTAAGAAATTAGTTTTAGTCAGCCATGGTCGCTTTTGTGAAGAACTGAAAACAACTACGGAAATGATTATGGGGCCTCAGGAAGACATCCATGCAGTAGCCTTGCTTCCAGAGGAAGGCCCAGAAGATTTTGCAGCTAAATTCTTAGAAACGGTCAAAGACTTTGAGGATTACTTGGTTTTTGCGGATCTCTTGGGGGGCACTCCTTGTAATGTAGTCAGCCGCTTCATTATGGAGGGACAGGATATCGAGCTTTATGCGGGGGTTAATCTGCCCATGGTCATTGAGTTTATCAATGCATCTTTGACAGGAGCAGAAGTCAGCTATCCATCCAAGGCAGCAGAGAATATTGTTAAGGTCAATGATGTTCTAGCTGGCCTAATGGATGATGAAGATGAATAAAAGCCTGAACAACCACTTCTAGTTGGGTCAAGTCCTTGCGCTGTCAGCAGATGGGAGCCTGCTGATAGGTAAGGATTGGCCACGGTGGATGATTCAAGCATATTGGTTTAAGAGGAATTTGGGAGATGCCTCTTAGCCTAGGGAAATGGATGGTTCAGCATTGCAAAATGCAGTCGCTGTCTGGTTTGAAAAAGCTTGTTAAAGGCATATTTCAAGTCTAGCCATCGTTGCGGGGGTGGGACAGCAAGCCGAAAATCTTTGATTTTCTGGATTTCTGTCTCGCTCCCCCTTTTTTCAAATGATGGAAAGGAATGAGAGAAAGAGAATGTTAGATTATTCACAGAAAGAATTGCAGCGTCTGGGAGCTGACATCACAACGAGAGAAGTCTATCAGCAGCCTGAGGTCTGGCAGGAAGCCTTTGACAGTTACAAGGCTCAGGCCGCAGACATCGCCGCTTTTCTGAAAAAAATCGAGGACAAACATGACTACATCAAGGTCATTTTTGCCGGAGCCGGATCATCAGCCTATGTCGGAGATACCTTGACTCCTTATTTTAGGCAGATTTATGATGAGCGCAAATGGAATTTCAACGCCATTGCGACGACAGATATCGTGGCCAATCCTTTGGTGCATCTGAAGAGAGAAGTGCCGACAGTGCTGGTTTCCTTTGCCCGCAGCGGAAATTCCCCAGAAAGTGTAGCGACTGTGGACTTGGCCAAGCAGCTGGTAGATGACTTGTATCAGATTACCATTACTTGTGCTGCCCAAGGCAAGCTGGCCCAGCAGGCCCAAGGTGATGAAAAGAATCTTTTGCTCCTGCAGCCAGAAGCTTCTAATGATGCTGGCTTTGCTATGACTTCTAGCTTCAGCTCTATGATGCTGACAGCCCTTTTGGTCTTTGACCGGGCTGAGCTAGCTCAGAAAGAAGCCAAGGTTGCGGCTCTGATTCAGCTCAGTCAGGATGTTTTAGAACGCGTTGCAGATGTGCAGCAGCTGGTTGATTTGGATTTCAGTCGGGTCATTTATCTGGGAGCAGGGCCTTTCTTTGGTCTGGCGCATGAAGCCCAGCTTAAGATTTTAGAGCTGACAGCCGGCCAAATTGCGACCATGTACGAAAGCCCAGTCGGTTTCCGGCATGGACCAAAGTCGCTGATTAACCAAGACACAGTCGTTTTGGTCTTTGGTTCGACAGATGCCTATACCAAGGCTTATGATTTGGACTTGGTGCGGGAAGTGGCTGGTGACGGGATTGTCCGCAGACTAGTCTTGCTGACTGACCGAGAGGAGCAGTTGGAAGGAGTCGATCAAGTAGTGCTAAGTACCCAAGAGCCTCTGGGAGATAGCTATCGCATCTTCCCTTACATCGTTTACGCTCAGCTCTTTGCTCTCTTGTCCTCGCTCAAGGTTAAGAACCGTCCAGATACACCATCTCCGACAGGAACAGTCAATCGTGTAGTACAGGGAGTTATCATTCACCCTCTTGGACAGTAAGAAAAGGAAAAGTTATGGAGAAATTACAAATCAGCCACAAAAAAGTGAGCCATTTGAAAAAACTATCAGACGAGCAGGGAATTATCGGGGCTTTGGCTATTGACCAGCGTGGATCGCTCAAGAAAATGCTGGCCAGCGGAGAAGATACACCTTCTGGTGATCAAGCCCTAGTTCAGTTTAAAGAATTAATCTCTAGTCAGCTGACGCCCTATGCCAGCTCTATCCTGCTGGATCTAGAGTTCGGTCTGCCGGCAGCCGAGCTGCGGGATGCTTCCTGTGGTCTGATAGTGGCCTACGAGAAGACCGGCTATGATGCGACGGCCGAGGGCCGCCTGCCGGACTTGCTGCCAAACTGGTCAGCTAGTCGTATCCGAGATATGGGCGCAGATGCCGTCAAGGTTTTGATTTACTATGATGTAGATGATAAGCCGGAAATCAACGACATCAAGCAGGCCTGGGTTGAGCGCGTGGGCAGTGAATGCTTAGCTGAGGACATCCCCTATTTTTTGGAGATTCTGACCTATGATGCTAAGAGTGACAGTGTCTTGGACGCTAATTATGCTAAGCTTAAGCCACACAAGGTCAACGAGGCAGTCAAGCTCTTTTCAAATCCCCGTTATCATGTAGATGTCTTAAAGGTTGAAGTGCCGGTCAATATGAACTTTGTCGAGGGCTTCACCAAAGAAGGAGTTGAGCCAGTCTACAGCGTGACGGAAGCCCAAGTTTTCTTTAAAGAACAGTCAGATGCGACACACTTGCCTTTCATCTTTCTCAGCGCTGGTGTCAGTGCCGAACTTTTCCAAGAAACGCTGCGGCTAGCCCATGAAGCGGGCTCACAGTTTAACGGAGTTCTGTGCGGACGGGCTACCTGGAAGGATGCGGTCTCGGTCTTTGCCCAAGAGGGAGCTGCGGCAGCTCAAGCGTGGCTGGACGAAACAGGCTGTCAGAATATCGAGGATCTTAATCAAGTCTTGCGCCAAACAGCTGTGTCTTGGGTGGACAAGCTTGACCTGCCTTTTGAAGACAGGACTTGGCAAGTTCGTGATTTTTAACAGGATAGATAAAAGAGGTTTGGTATGAAATCTTACCGAGAATCCATTTTTGGCAAGCTGGGAAATCTGGAGATTCTGGCTTATACTTTTGAAAACGATCGAGGCTATCGTCTGATAGTCATGAACTACGGAGCAACCGTCATCAAGTATGTCACTCCTGATAAAAATAATCACTTTGACAATATCGTCGTTGGCTTTGATCAGTTTGAGGACTATATTGGGAACAGCCCTAAGCACGGAGCCAGCATTGGTCCAGTTGCTGGACGTATTGCTGGTGCAACATTTGATCTGAATGGTCAGACCTTTCAGCTAGAGGCCAATAATGGCTTAAACTGCAACCATAGTGGATCCAGCGGCTGGGACAGTAGCGTTTTTGAAGTAGAGGAAGTCAGTAATGACGGACTTACCTTTTATACAGAGCGGACTGACGGAACTGGCGGCTTCCCGGGCAATCTGAAAATCTGGGTTTCCTATACCCTGACAGAGAAGGGTGAGCTGGAAATCTCCTATCAAGTCCAGACAGATCAAGATACCTTGGTCAATCCGACCAACCATAGCTATTTCAATCTGTCTGGTCGTTTCAATCAACCGATAGATGATCATATCCTGCAGCTCAATACTGATGGTGTCTATCCTATCGCAGCTGACGGCCTTTCTGAAAAAAAGGCTGATGCAGAGCGTGACTTTGTCAAGAAATTGACCAAGGGTGCTGCCCTTAAAGAAATTTTCGATACGTCTGACGAGCAAATCCAGCTGGTATCTGGCTTGGATCATCCCTTTGCGTTAAGCCCAAGCCGAAACCAGGCAGGCACGCTCTATCATCCAGCATCGGGCCGCCGCCTGACCATTCAGACTCAGGCTCCCTGCCTAGTGATTTATTCAGCGAATTGCGTGGATGATTCTATTCGGTTTGACGGACAGCCTATGATTCAGCATAATGGCTTGGCTCTGGAAGCTCAGGCCCTGCCGGATGCCATTCACAGTAGCCAGCAGTCAGATGTCATTCTCAAGGCCGGTCAGATTTTTACCAGCAGGACAGTGTATTTTGCTGATGTACCAGCAACTTTATAAAGAAACAATCGCGAAAGAGCATAGAAAACGGCAGTACTTCCTTCTGCCGTTTTTCTTTGTCCAGTTTTCATCGACTATGTTTTCATAAGTAGCCAATCTTAAGCAAGGAAAAAGGCTCCACAATCAAAAGCAAAATTTTTTTGCTAACTGAATTTTACTTTAAGTTTTTCTTAAGCTAAGGGCAGTATACTATGAGTATCAAATGAAGCCCCCTAACTTTGTTTGATAATCCTAAACTTTTTCATAATAATCTCCCATAAAGGCCACCCAATCCGGTGGTCTTTTTTTACTCAAATTTTAGAATAAGACAGGATGTTTATCGGATTGTAACTCAAATGTTAAATTTTAAAGGATACGTTATACAAAGTTAAGGTTTCTTTAAGTTAGGGGCAGTATACTATGAGTATCAAATGAAGACCTCCTAACTTTATTTGATAGAAATCCTAAACTTTTTCATAATAATCTCCCATAAAGGCCACCCAATCCGGTGGTCTTTTTTTGTGTTCAGACGCGAATTAGATTTGCTTCCTCGGCTTTATTTTCTGCTATAATAGTTCTATGAGTAGAATTTTAGATAATGAATTAATGGGCGATGAGGAATTAGTGGAGCGCACCTTGCGTCCCCAGTATTTACAGGAGTATATCGGTCAGGACAAGGTCAAGAACCAGCTGAAGATTTTTATTGAAGCGGCTAAGCTAAGGGATGAGGCGCTGGACCACACCCTGCTTTTTGGCCCTCCGGGTCTGGGGAAGACGACCATGGCCTTTGTCATTGCCAATGAACTAGGCGTTAATCTCAAGCAAACTTCAGGTCCGGTGATTGAAAAGTCCGGTGATTTGGTTGCAATCTTAAATGACCTTGAGCCGGGGGATGTCCTCTTCATAGATGAGATTCACCGCTTGCCAATGGCAGTAGAGGAAGTGCTGTACAGCGCCATGGAGGACTTTTACATCGACATTATGATTGGCTCAGGCGAGACCAGTCGCAGCGTCCATCTGGATTTACCGCCTTTCACTCTGATTGGGGCGACCACTCGGGCAGGCATGCTGTCCAATCCTCTGCGGGCTCGCTTTGGAATTACTGGTCACATGGAGTATTATGAAGCTGGCGACCTGACTGAAATCGTTGAGCGGACGGCAGAAATTTTTGAGATGGATATTACCCACGAGGCTGCGAAGGAGCTGGCTCTGCGTAGCCGAGGCACACCGCGGATTGCCAACCGTTTGCTCAAGCGGGTGCGGGACTATGCGCAGATTATGGGCAATGGCCTGATTGATGATAAGATAACCGACCAAGCTCTCTCCATGCTGGATGTGGACCAGGAAGGTCTGGATTACGTGGACCAGAAGATTTTGAAGACTATGATTGAGGTTTACGGTGGCGGTCCGGTAGGGCTGGGAACCCTCTCGGTCAATATTGCTGAGGAGCGTGAAACAGTAGAGGACATGTATGAACCTTACCTGATTCAGAAAGGCTTTGTCATGCGAACTCGGACTGGGCGCGTGGCTACCCGTAAAGCCTATGAGCATTTAGGATATGAGTATATGAAGGAATGACGGAAACGTTGTTTCTTTTTTCATACGTCAGAACAATATATCGTAGAATTATTGGCTCTAAAGAACATTATTCTATTATACTTTGCTTTAAA
>CAUVQK010000059.1:0-6514 GCA_963553705.1 uncultured Streptococcus sp. | reverse complement strand
CCTGTTTCAAGGACATAACCACGGTCAGCGATAGAGAGAGCCTTATTTGCATTTTGCTCAATCAAGAGAACTGTAGTCCCTTGCCGCTGAATATCTTGAATAATATCGAAGATTTCCTGGATAAAGATTGGCGCCAAGCCCATAGAAGGCTCATCCAGAAGCAAAAGCCTAGGTGTAGACATCAGAGCCCGTCCCATAGCCAACATCTGCTGCTCACCACCTGAAAGGGTTGCAGCATCTTGGTTTTTACGCTCTTCCAAGCGAGGGAAACGAGAGAAGACCTTTTTGAGATTGGCTTGATTTTCTTCGCGATTTGTTTTGAGAAAGGCGCCCATTTCCAAATTTTCCAAAACGGTCAAACCTGGAAAGACATGACGGCCTTCTGGTACTTGCGAAAGTCCAGCTGCTACGATTTTTTGAGCAGGAACTTTTTGAATTTCATTGCCGACAAATTCAATTTTACCAGCACTTGGCCGAACCAAGCCTGAAATCGTGCGGAGAATGGTCGTTTTCCCAGCGCCATTGGCACCAATCAGGGAAACGACTTCTCCTTCGTTTACTTCAAAGCTGACATCACGGACAGCCTGAATCATGCCATAATGGACAGAGAGATTCTCAACTTTAAGCATGGACATTAGGCTTCACCTCCTAGATAAGCTTCAATAACGCGTTTGTCATTCTTGATTTCATCAGGTGTTCCGTGCGCAATCAAGCGGCCGTACTCCAACACATAGATTCGCTCAGTGACTTCCATTACCAGACTCATGTCATGCTCAATCAGCATGATAGTAATGTTAAATTCGTTTTTAATCCGTCGAATCAATGCAGTCAGCTCTGCTGTCTCCTGAGGGTTCATCCCTGCAGCCGGCTCATCCAAGAAGAGGATCTTTGGTTCTGTTGCCAAGGCCCGAACAATCTCCAAGCGGCGCTGCTGACCATAAGCTAAGTTCTTAGCCAAGGTTTCTGCTTCCTTGTCCAAGTCAAAAATTTTCAGCAACTCCAAAGCCTTAGCTTTGAGTTCTTCTTCGTTTTTGTAGTAGGCTGGCAAGCGGAGGAAAGAAGCCAACACATGAGCCTTATGATGATTACCAAAGGCGATCAGAACATTATCCAAAACACTAAGGTCCTTAAAGAGCCGGATATTCTGGAAGGTCCGCCCTAGCCCTAAAGCAGCAATCTTGTAAGGAACCTTACCATTTAGCAAGTGACCATCTAGTGTCACTGTCCCTTCACTCGGCTCATAAACGCCCGTTAAGAGATTGAAAAGAGTCGTTTTTCCTGCACCATTAGGGCCAATCAGACCAACCAGCTCGCCCTCGTTGAGTTCCAAGGTCACATCGCTAACAGCAGTCAGACCACCAAAGTTTTTAGTTAGATTTTTCACATCAAGAAGTGCCATTATTCTTTGACCTCCTTATTCTTTTTGAAGAGCTTAGACAAGCTCAGCTCCCAAGTTCCTAAGAGTCCGCCTGGACGGAAAATCATGACCAAGATTAAAGCCAAAGAATAGACAATCATCCGAATGCTGGATACATCCTGCAGTAGCATATTGAGAATTCCCAATACTACTGCAGCTACAATGGTTCCAGTCATAGAGCCTAGGCCACCAAAAACGACAATAATCAAGATATTGATAGTGTTGGTAAAGGAATAGTCCTTAGGAACAACTGAACCAACGAAGCCAGCTTGAAGAGAGCCAGCAATAGAAGCCGTGATAGCTCCTAAAACAAAGGCTGTCACTTTGATTCTAGTAGTGTTAACCCCGACAGACTCAGCAGCAATTTCATCCTCTCGGACAGACAGAGTACTGCGACCGATAGGACTGCGCAGGAAATTCAAGGTCAAAATAGTTGTGATAACAACAAAGACATAGACCATCTGCCAAGAAGTAAAGGGTGGAATGGATAGGATACCAGCTGCGCCATTAGTCAAAGTACCGCCATTAATAATCAGAATCCGGATAATCTCTGAGACACCAAGAGTCGCAATCGCGAGATAGTCTCCTTTAAGACGAAGCGTTGGCAAACCGACTGCCAAAGCCACAATACCAGCAATGATAGCTCCAGCTAGCATGGCAATGAAGAAGGCTCCATAAGTTGGCGATTTAGAGCCAATAATTGCTACTGCGTAGGCACCGATTGCCATAAAACCAGCATGGCCAAGAGAAAATTGACCTGAGAATCCGACGATGAGATTAAGCCCCACAGCCAGAATAATATTAATTCCAATCTGCTCTAAGATTTGAATATAAAAAGCATTGAGAACACCGGCACTAACCAATACTGTCATCAGCAGGTAGCCGATTAAGACAAGGCCAAGCCAAAAAATATTTATCTTTAAATTCTTTTTCATACCTTACACCTTCTCTTTCACATTTTTACCGAGGATACCAGCTGGACGGATCAGAAGAATGACAATCAAAATCGCATAGACAATGGCATCGCGGAAATCAGATAATCCAAGCGCTGTCGCAAAAGTCTCCAAAAGACCGATAACAAAGCCACCAAGCGCGGCACCAGGAATGATTCCAATACCACCGAGAACGGCCGCTACAAAGGACTTAATACCTGGAGTCATCCCCATCAAAGGCTCCAATGAATTATAGTAAAGGGCAATTAGGACACCAGCAGCCCCTGCAAGAGCTGACCCCAAAGCAAAGGTGAAGCTGATTGTCCGATTGACATTGATTCCCATGAGCTGGGCAGCATCACTGTCTACAGATACAGCTCGCATAGCCTTACCCATCTTTGTCTTCTGCACGATGAACTGCAAAGCCACCATGAGGAAAATCGAAATTCCCAAAATCAGCAACTGAATATTTGAGATAGAAATCGGCCCTAAGTTAAAGCGTACTGTTTTAATAACCTGTGGGAAGGAACGAGTATTGGCACCGACAAAGAAAATCATGCCATACTCGAGGAGAAAGGAGACCCCAATGGCTGTAATCAAAGCCGCAATCCGAGTCGAATTACGCAGAGGACGATAGGCTAAAAACTCAATAACCACACCGAGAATCGCTGTCCCAATCATCGCTAAAATGAGAGAAAGGAAGAAATTAAACTTCAAGATATTAATCAAGTAATAACCCATAAAGGCACCAATCATATAGATATCGCCATGAGCAAAGTTAATCAGCTTAATAATCCCATAAACCATGGTATAACCCAAAGCCAGAAGCGCATAAACACTACCCAGGATTAGACCGTTGACTAATTGTTGGAGCATTAGACACCACTCTTTCTATAATAAAATAAGGAATGGGAGAAAAATCAGCAGACTAGGTCGTGATTTTATCATCCCACTCCCAAAATACGAATAATAGTTGATTGAGAAACGAAGAAGAATAGATTATAAAACAATACTCTCTCAAATCCGCAGATTCATAAAGAAAGAAATCATCTACTAACTTGCTCAAGCAACTAGAAATAGAAAACAAGTCAAAGACTGGGATAGCCCCAGCCTCGTAACTATTATTCAGCTTTAACTGTTTCTACAGTATCTACTTGACCGTCTTTCAAGCCAATCATCAGAGCTGTTTTCACTGGATTGTGGTCTTTATCAATAGTGATTGAACCAGTCACTCCATCGAAATCTTTAAGCTTAGCCAAGTTGTCTTTGATATCTACAGAAGTTTTAGCACCCTTAGCTGCTTCTGCTGCCATATAAACAGAATCATATGCCAGAGCTGCAAACATAGAAGGCTCTTCTTTGTACTTAGCTTTGTATGCTTCAATAAACTTCTTAGCTTTTTCTGACATTTCACCAGAAGTTGTAAAGCCAGATACATAGTAAACATTTGTAGCTGCAGCTGGAGTTGCTTGCTCAACGAACTTAGCATCACCAAAGCCATCAGGACCAACGATTGTTTGGTCAATACCCAAACCACGCGCTTGATTGACAATTTTACCAGCTTCTGTATAGTAACCTGGAACAACCAGAGCGTCAAATTCTTTGCCCTTAATCTTTGTCAAAGCAGCTTGGAAGTCTGTATCCTTGGATTGGAAAGTTTCTGTTGCTACAATCTCACCCTTGAATTCCTTCTTGAAAGCATCCGCCATTCCTTTAGCGTAGTCACTGGATTGATCGTAGTAAAGAACGACTTTTTTAGCTTTTAAGTTATCAGTAACATACTTAGAAATGATTTTACCTTGGTAGCTATCAATGAAGGTTGCACGATAAAGATAATCTTGCTTGTTGGTCAGATCATCCTGTGTCGCACTTGGTGTAATGATTGGCACACCTGCTTTAGCAGCATTTGCAGTAGCTGAAGCTGTCGCTCCAGAAGTCGCAGGGCCAATGATTGCATTTACCTTACTTTGGGTAACCAAGCTAGTAGTGATGGTAGATGCTTCAGCTGTTTCTGATTTGTTATCCTTATCAGTAACTTCAATCTTCTTGCCATCTACGCCGCCAGCAGCGTTGATTTCATCAACGGCCAACTGAGCACCATGTTGTTCAGCTGTACCGTAGGCTGCTACTTCACCTGATTCTTCAAAGTTAAAACCAAATTTAATCGTATCGCCAATTTCTGTACCAGTTGCCGTTGAGTTGTTATTGGATACTTCTCCACAAGCTGCGAGAAGAGCCGCACTAGCAAAAGCTACTAAGGATAGTGCAAATTTTTTCTTCATTCCGAAATCTCCTTAAGTGATTTGATTGATGATATAGTAAGAATATATCGAATTATCTGACAATTGTCAACCCTTTATAGAAATTTTATCAAATGATAACGTTTTCTTGCTCTCTATACAGGCTTCCAACAAAGTTTTGATCTAGTTCTTTTATGTGAGAAATCCGAACTTGCTTAACATAGCGTTCCTTGGGCAGATTCTCCTGTAGGTTCTGGGCGTCCTCTTGATTGACATAGAGATGCAGATAACGATGCTTCTTAGAATGATAAATAATATCACCGAAGTTCGCCAGTTTTTTGGCATCTCGATTATAGTAAAGATAGACAATCAAGCCCACTCTTTCTTCTCTCTCTATCATAAAACTCCTTTCCGGTCCATGTAGTTCTTAGATGATTATAGCAAAGATAGGGCAAAAAAACTAGCCCTGAAAAGCTTTATGGCCTGCTTAAATCACCTGAACTTGGTAACTTGTCAGACTCAAAGCAAAAAAAAGGAGCCGGTTTTGGCTCCTCCTATGTTAGTTCAAGTTGCTATTTTCCATGATTTCGTCAATAAAGCCGTATTCCAAGGTTTCTTGAGCGCTCATCCAGTAATCGCGTTCTGCATCTTTGTGGATTTGCTCAACGGACTTGCCAGAGTTTTCGGCCAAGATTTTTTCCAAGGTATTACGAGTTCGAAGCAAGTGCTCAGCTACAATGGCCATATCTGTTTGCTGAGTACCACTTCCAGCTCCGCCCATTGGCTGGTGAATCAGATATTCTGCATTTGGCAGCATGAAGCGTTTGCCCTTGGCACCACTGGAAGCAATGATTGTTCCCATGCTAGCAGCTACACCCATAACAATGGTCTGAACATCAGACTTTATGAAGTTCATAGTATCCACAATGGCCAGACCTGCTGAGACAGATCCCCCTGGCGTATTTACATAGAGGTAAATATCTTTAGTATTGTCCTGAGCATCCAAGAAAAGGAGCTGGGCAATGACAGAATTAGCCATATTGTCCTCTACTGGACCAGTCAGCATGATAATGCGGTCTTTTAATAGCCGGGAGTAAATATCATAGGAGCGTTCTCCTCGGCTGGTTTGTTCAATAACTACAGGAATCATAGTTTTCTCTCTTTCTCTTTTTAAATTTTTCTATCAAACTAGGGGAATAGAATTTCAAATTACGAGACTATTATATCCTTTTGGTCAAAAAAGGTCAAATAGAAACTTTTACTTGGTCCCGAAAAGACGATCTCCTGCATCTCCTAGTCCTGGTACGATATAACCATGATCATTGAGATGATCATCCAGAGCAGCTGTGAAAATATCAACATCTGGATGAGCTTCCTGCAAGGCTTTTACTCCTTCAGGCGCTGAAACCAAGCAGACAAATGTAATATGGCTAGCACCACGTTTCTTCAGAGAATCCACAGCCAAGATAGCAGAACCACCCGTAGCCAACATTGGATCTACAACGAAAATCTGACGTTGGTCAATATCTTCTGGCAACTTGACCAGATACTCAACCGGCTTCAAAGTTTCTTCATCACGGTACATTCCGATATGCCCAACTTTAGCTGCTGGAACCAAGCTCAGAAGTCCATCCACCATGCCAATACCAGCCCGCAGGATGGGTACAATAGCTAATTTTTTTCCTGCAATCTGCTTTTGGACTGTTTTCGTAATCGGTGTTTCAATTTCTACATCTTCAAGTGGTAAATCGCGCAAGACTTCATATCCCATAAGCATTGCGATTTCATCAACTAATTCACGAAAAGCCTTGGTAGAGGTATCTGTACGACGCAAGATAGACAATTTATGCTGAATTAGTGGATGAGCGATAACTTCAAGTTTTCCCATGATTGGATTTCCTTCTTTCAATTTATTCTTCTTATTA
>CAUVQK010000058.1:0-6529 GCA_963553705.1 uncultured Streptococcus sp. | reverse complement strand
GAAATATTATAAAGCAAAAACAAGACGTTTTGAAAGCCCAAAATGTCTTGTTTTTAAAGACCTTAGCCAAGCTGTGGAAGATGAGTTACCGTTGGCTAAATCGTTTTGCTTTTTCTTACCTTTTATAATAGCTTTTGAATGAGTTCTTCTATCTTTTGGGGAGAGGTTTGTGGAGGGAAGCGTTTGATGACTGTTCCGTCTCGAATGACCAGAAACTTTGTGAAATTCCACTTTATGTTTTCGCCCAGAAGAGCGCCCTTTTCTTTTTTGAGCCAGTCAAAGAGTGGAGCAGTATGAGGACCATTGACATCGATCTTGGCAAATCGGGGAAAGGTCGTTCCGTAGTTAAGGCTGCAAAAGCTATTTATTTCTGCAGTGTCTCCAGGGGCCTGCTGGCCAAACTGATTGCAGGGGAAATCCAGGATTTCAAATCCATCTTTCTGATAGCGCTCATAGAGTCCCTGCAGTTCTTGATACTGAGGAGTGAAGCCGCAGCCGGTCGCTGTATTGACAATCAGCAGAATCTTTCCTTTATAATCACTCATTTTTTGCGGACTTCCGTCTTGTTTTTGGATTTCGATATCATAAATGTCTGTCATGTTCTCCTCCTTTGTTTGCTTCCTATCTTATCACATTTTTATATAAATAAGGCAAAGCAAGCCATGATTGTCCCTGTCTTTGCGCTAGTGCTTTTTTTTCAATCCAAAAGGTGGTATAATGAGAATTGAATTTTTAGAAGTTTAATGGTGAAATATGAAAATTGACAAGAAGCACTTGTTGAATTATTCTATCTTGATTCCTTATTTGATTTTATCTGTTTTGGGATTGATTGTGGTCTATTCAACGACGAGTCCTACCTCGATTCAGGCCGGAGGAAATGGTTTTGGAATGGTCATGAATCAGGGGATTTTTTGGATAATAAGTCTCGTTATAATTGCGCTCCTATATAGAATCCGCTTGGGTTTCTTGAAAAAAGGAAGTATCCTGACTATAGTTATCTTTGCTGAGATTATCCTCTTGCTTTTATCTCGTTTTATAACAGGGACTATTAACGGCGCCCATGGTTGGCTGAAGCTTGGAGCTTTCAGTATTCAGCCTGCGGAGTATTTGAAGATTATTTTGGTCTGGTATCTAGCTTTTCGCTTCACAAAGAGGCAGGAGGAGATAAAGGTCTATGACTATCAAGCCCTGACTCACAACCATTGGTTTCCTAAAGCCTTTAACGACTGGCGGACCATGGTGGCTATTCTGATTGGGATTGTAGCTATAATGCCAGACCTTGGAAATGCGACTATTCTATTTTTGACCGTCGTGATAATGATAGCTGTCAGCGGGATTGGCTATCGATGGTTTTCTACGATGCTGGGAGCCATTGTTAGTGTTTCCGGCTTGGTTCTAGCTAGCATTTGGTTGATTGGGGTTGAGCGCGTGGCCAAGATTCCAGTCTTTGGATATGTGGCCAAGCGTTTCAGCGCTTTCTTCAATCCCTTCAAGGATCTGTCTGGCTCAGGACACCAATTGGCTAATTCCTACTATGCTATGAGTAATGGCGGCTGGTTTGGTCTGGGCTTGGGGAACTCTATTGAGAAGCGCGGATATTTGCCGGAAGCTCATACAGACTTTGTATTTTCTATCGTGATAGAAGAGTTTGGTTTCTTTGGTGCCAGTCTGATTTTAGCCTTACTCTTTTTCCTGATTTTGAGAATTATCTTGGTAGGGATTCGGGCAAAGAATCCATTTAACTCCATGATGGCTTTGGGAATTGGTGGTATGATACTCATGCAGACCTTCATCAATATCGGTGGAATTTCAGGTCTTATTCCGTCTACAGGAGTAACCTTCCCCTTCCTATCGCAAGGAGGGAACAGTCTTCTGGTCTTGTCAGTAGCCATCGCCTTGGTACTTAATATTGATGCCAACGAGCGCCGTGATGCCCTGTATGAGCAGATGGAAGCAGAGGCGCAAGACCGGTCTGAGGAAGCTTAATCGCAGTTCGTGTGAACAGTTGTTGCAAAAATGAAAGGTGTAGATTATGTCATTTAACAAATTAGAAAGCTACAGCAATAAAGAAGTGATTCGAGAAGAAGTCGCCATTTTGACAGACTTACTTGCCGATATTACTCGGAATCTTCTCGGCCCTGAGACCTTTGAAAAAATCTCCCTCATGGAAGAGCTGGCTGTTAACTCCAAATATCATGAGCTAAAAGCGATTGTAGAAGAACTGTCGACAGATGAAATGGTGTATATTTCCCGTTATTTCTCTATTTTGCCGCTTTTGATTAATATCTCAGAAGACGTGGACCTAGCTTATGAAATCAACCATCAAAACAATATCAATCAGGATTATCTTGGAAAGCTGTCAACAACTATTGATCTGATTTCAACGCGGGAAAATGCTCAGGAAATTCTGGAAAATCTGAATGTTGTTCCAGTACTGACTGCTCACCCGACTCAAGTTCAGCGTAAGACCGTTCTGGACTTAACCAATCATATCCATAGTCTACTGCGCCAGCATCGAGATGTTAAAGCAGGCCTGGTCAATGAGAAAAAGTGGCTCGGAAATCTCCGCCGCTATATTGAGCTTATGATGCAGACAGATATGATACGTGAGAAGAAGCTGAAAGTGACCAATGAGATTACCAATGTCATGGAGTACTATAACAGCTCTTTCCTACAAGCGATCACCAACTTTATGGTCGAATACAGACGCTTGGCAGAAGAGCGGGGGATCAAGCTGGATAATCCTAAGCCTATTACCATGGGAATGTGGATTGGCGGTGACCGGGATGGCAATCCTTTTGTAACAGCAGAAACCTTGAAACTATCAGCCACCCTCCAGAGTGAAGTCATCCTCAACTATTACATTGACAAGGTTTATACACTCTATCGCACCTTCTCACTATCGACCAACCTCTCAGAAACCAGTCAGGCAGTAGCAGAAATGGCAGCTCTGTCTACTGACAAGTCTGTTTATCGGGAAAATGAGCCTTACCGCCGTGCTTTCCACTATATCCAGTCTAAACTGATTCAAACCTTGCTTTACCTAAAAGAAGGCAACTTTTCAACTGACGGTCAGCGATTGACTGACCGAGCTGAGGAAACATTGTCTGCGAAGGCCAACCTTTCTGTCAGCAATAAAGGAAGAGAAATCATCCCTAATTATATCCAGTCTCGTATCAGCGAGACCCTGACTGAGCTCAAGAAGGAGGAGACACCTTCTTACAAAACAGCTCAAGAATTTAAAAAAGACTTGCAGGTCATTTATGATTCTCTTATCGAACATCATGGCGAAGCCTTGGTAAGTGGCGACTTGACTGAGCTTCTTCAAGCTGTAGAGGTTTTTGGTTTCTTCTTGGCCAGCATTGATATGCGTCAGGATTCTAGTGTTCATGAAGCCTGTGTGGCTGAGCTCTTGGCTTCGGCTAATATTGTTCAGGATTATAGTAGTCTGTCAGAAGAAGAAAAATGCCAGGTCCTCCTCAAACAGCTGCTTGAAGATCCTCGTATCCTGTCAGCTACTCATGAGTCTAAGTCCGAACTACTGCAAAAGGAACTGGAAATCTTCAAAACCGCCCGTCAGCTAAAAGATGCCATTGGTGAGGAAGTGATTAAGCAGAATATTATTTCTCACTCGACCAGTGTATCAGATTTACTTGAGTTGGCTATTATGCTCAAGGAAGTGGGGCTGATTGATGAAAATGGTGCTCGTGTCCAGATTGTTCCGCTCTTTGAAACCATTGAGGATTTGGACAATTCCTGCGATACTATGGAGAAATACCTGTCTCTGCCGATTGCTCAGAAGTGGATTGCCTCTAAGGATAATTATCAGGAAATCATGCTGGGCTATTCAGACAGTAATAAGGACGGTGGCTACCTATCTTCTTGCTGGACTCTCTACAAGGCTCAGCAGCAGCTGACAGCTATTGGTGATCAATTTGGCGTGAAAATCACCTTCTTCCATGGCCGAGGTGGTACAGTTGGACGCGGTGGCGGCCCAACCTATGAAGCCATCACTTCCCAGCCACTCCGCAGTATCAATGACAGGATTCGTCTGACTGAGCAAGGGGAAGTCATTGGTAATAAATATGGAAATAAAGACGCAGCCTACTATAACTTGGAAATGCTAGTGTCTGCTGCCATTAACCGCATGGTCACTCATAAGAAGAGCGATAGTCATACGTCTGATAAATATGAGCGGATCATGGACCAAGTAGTCAATCGCAGTTATCAGATTTACCGTGATTTGGTCTTTGGCGACGAGCGTTTTTACGATTACTTCTTCGAATCCAGTCCAATCAAGGCTATCTCTAGCTTTAATATTGGTTCTCGTCCAGCAGCTCGTAAAACCATTACTGAAATCGGCGGTCTCAGAGCTATTCCGTGGGTCTTCTCATGGTCTCAAAGTCGAGTTATGTTCCCAGGATGGTATGGTGTTGGGTCTAGCTTTAAAGAATTCATTGATGAAGACCCAGAAAATAATCTGGCCTTTCTGCAATTTATGTATAAGAGATGGCCATTCTTCAAGTCTCTCTTGTCAAATGTAGACATGGTTCTTTCTAAGTCAAATATGAATATCGCTTTTGAGTATGCGCAGCTTTGCGAAGATCAGAATGTTCGAGATATTTTCAATATTATCTTGGATGAGTGGCAGCTGACTAAGGATGTCATTTTAGAGATTGAAGGTCATGATGAGCTCCTAGCAGAAAACACTTATTTAAGAGACAGCTTGGACTACCGCATGCCTTATTTCAATGTTTTGAACTATATCCAGCTAGAACTAATCAAGCGTCAGCGAAATGGCCAGCTTACACCGGATCAAGAAAAGCTGATTCACATCACCATCAACGGTATAGCGACTGGTCTGAGAAATTCTGGGTAATACAAAGAAAAAATCGGAATTGTTCCGGTTTTTTCTATTTTTGTAACCAAAGGGCTTCTTAATTCGTTATATTATTGAGGAGGGGGTGAGCTTATTAGACTGGATGAATATGAAACAACCTTGATCGGCTTTGCTCGTGAGATTGTCTCCTATTTGCAGAAATCAGGCGCATCTAAAGCAGAAGCAGAAGATGTGGTTCAAGATGTTTTTGTTAAGATGTTGGAAACAGAAATTATTATTCCGGCAGAGAAGATGCGAGCTTGGATGTATCGGGTCTCTATCCGGCGCTACATAGACAGATATAGGAGAGATAGGCGATATTTGCAGATTTTAAAAAAGGAATTTTTTAAAAATCACTCAGTTATTTCCTTTGAAAATCAAGATTATGAGCTGCTACGAAGTGCAATAGAGGAACTTCCGTCTAAGGAAGCTGCACTGTTAGAACTCTATTATTTTCAGGGTTTTACAGTAAAGGAGATTGCTCGAATCATGTCTTACTCGGTGAGCAAGGTCAAGATTCAATTGATGCGCAGCCGTGCTAAGCTCCGAAAGAAACTGGAAAAGAAAGGATACCTAAATGGAAACATTTGAAATTCTTGCAAAGAAAAGCAGAAGAAAAAGACTCTGGAAGACAGTTGCTATTAGCACCTTTGCTTCTTTAGTGATTTTAGGTCTCTTAGGAAAGGGACTAATAGAATTAGCCTCCAAGAATGGACAAAACTTGCAGAAACAGTACGAAGTTATGTCCGAAATCGCCTACCCTAACGTTGACTATGATAGTCTTTATTACACACAAACCTCTTATTTCTCAGGAACCTTACGTTCCGATCGTTTTAAAGACTTGAATGGAGTGAGAATGGTTTATCCAGCTTATGAGGGTAACTATTCACTAACAGGCTCTTATAAAAATCCGACTTCGGAAGGGACTTATTACACTAAATCAGGGACCTATACGCGAGAACTTCGTCAGAAATATCCGGTTTTTTACAATGTTAATGCCAAAGTAACAAAGGATAGTAATTCCATACCTAAGGAGTTGGCTTCTGTCAAAGAAATGCCTGATCAATTGGTGGAAGTAGCCGTGACCTTTGATAAACCCTATACCTATAAGGAAATTCAGCAGATGATACCGAATAATCTCAAGATTAATTGGTACTGGATTGGTAGTCAATCGAAGGACGGTGAAAATGGCATGGTACTGAGTTCTGATCCTAAGACGACCTATGGAGCTGGTACTGAATTATTAGCTATGGATCCAACAACTAGCAGTAAAGAGGGACAGAAGACCTTCTTGGACTACTTAAAAGAAACTGATAAAACCTTTTTCCCAACTGTTAACAACTACAGTATGTACAATGACATTGAAGCCTATCTCAAGAAATTCGGCCAGTTAGATATTCGCGAGGAAAAGAATCGAGATCAATTGACTTTTTCAGGTGTCATTCTTACCGGAAAATCCGAAAATTTTGCTCAACTAGAAGGGAAGGAATGGAATTATGCTTCCAGTATTGGAGCCTCAATTCAAAATCAACCTTACTACAAATTAGACAAGGATTAATTCACAAAAAAATACTAAAAGACTTGCATTTTCATTTAAATTTGATAAAATAGTAAGGAAAGTTAGACTGTATTGCCTACTGTCTATCTATA
>CAUVQK010000057.1:0-6541 GCA_963553705.1 uncultured Streptococcus sp. | reverse complement strand
TTATGTACGCTATGACCTTGGTCAGCATTCCCCAGTATTTCCTTTTGATTATCCACTTTCTCCAACCAGACAATCAGCTGATTGAGCAGTGGATAGAAGCGCTGTCTATGGGAAGTCCTGCTTGGTTTATCCTTTATCTGCTGACCATTTTCATCCTGGCGCTGGCCTTCGCCTTTATCAATATCAGTGGCGATCAGATTGCTGAACGGATGCAAAAGAGTGGAGAGTATATTGAAAATGTTTATCCGGGAGGAGCAACCCGCCGGTATATCAATGGTTTGGTGACCTATTTTGCACTAGTGGGGGCTTTCTATCTTATCCTGATTTCTGGCCTGCCTATGATGGTGGTGCTTCTGGACATTCGCTATCTGCGGCTCAGTATGATTCCGGGGATATTTATGATTTTTATCGGAATGGTCTTTTCTATTAAGGACGAGGTGGATGCCTTGACGCTGAATGACCGTTATCGTTCATTGTTGTAGGAGAAACTATGTATTACTTTATTCCTTCGTGGAGTGGCAGTGGGGATCGGGTTTGGCACCGGGATATTGTCCCATGGTACCGCTCTATGCAGCGATTGGAGTTTGATGACTCGATTCATCAGATTCGGATTTTCCAAAGTGAAAATCTGCCAGTTCAGCTGCTTTTACCAGCCTATATGCCACATGCCCGCTACCTCTTGCATCGGCAGGATATTTTTGAGACGGACTATTACTCGGTCTTTGATGAGATTCAGGGAATCCAGTCTAAAGAAATGCAGGTCTTGCAAATCAAGGATCTGGACTGGGAGCCAGACTGCGAGTTTGTCTATACGCCCTTTCTAATCATGGTTCGCAGGCAGGGCCAACTCTATGCCCATGTCGAGTTTGGAGTAGAAGGCTTTATCAGCTTCATCAAGTTTTTCAAGGATGACCAGCTGGAGAAGTTTTATATCTTTGATGACCGGGGCTTTGTCTCCAGTATCACCTATTATGAAGATGGTCAGCCCCTTTATCAGGACTACCTGCAGCCGGATGGTGACTGGCGGATTCGTGAGCATCTGAAGCCTGACGACTGCCGGGTAGAGGTCAATCCTGCTTACTTACTGGACTTTGATAAGCTGGAGTATGAGCGGATGCCAGACTTGATCTTGGAGAAATTAGGTCACTATATCGAGCACAATGCAGGAGCGGACAGCCGTTTCGTCCTAGCAACGCATCCCTTATACACTCAAGCCATTTTGCGCTTATTGCCCAAGAATGTTCAAATCATTCTCAGCTTTTTCCACGAGCGCAATCATACAGTGGATTGGCCGGCTTTAGAAGCAGATTTGCAGCAGGCGAATTTAGTCTTGACTGATCGTATGGATTTCAAGAAGGCTATTCAGCGCTACCTGCCTAGGCAGGCTCAGAAGGTGCATTACCTATCGCCTTTTGATACCCGTCTGCAGCTGGGCAAGAGCCAGCGCCGCCGCGAATCCAAGATTTTTTATCAGATTAATCTGGAAGAAGGGCTTAATGACTATGCCATCTTCAAGGTTCTCCACTATGTGGCCAAGCATCCGGATACGGAGCTGACTATCGGTGTTTACAATGCATGGCAGGAAGGAATCCAAAAGGTGGAGACCAAGGTGCAGGAGGTTATTGATGAATTTCTGAATTGCTATGAATTTGTCAAGAACTACCGCCGCAGTGAGCAGGCTGAGAATGCTTTGCTGGAAAATCAGGAGCAGGACTTTCGTTTCGCCATTAAGAATATCACGGACGAGCTCAGCTTGATTCAGGAGCTGGATGATACGCGGTTAATCATTGACCTGAGTGAGCAGCCCAATCTCTATACGCAGATTGCTGGGATTTCTGCCGGGATTCCGCAGATCAATCTGGTGGGCTCGGACTATGTGACCCATCTGCAAAATGGCTATATCTTGGACTCTATCTCTGATCTACCGACTGCTGCAGACTATTACTTGGAAGGTTTGAAAAATTGGAACCAGGCCCTGATTTATTCCATTGAAAAAATCCATCATAATACTGGTCTGGAGCTGATTGGCCGGTGGGAGCAGTGGCTCAAGGAGGCTGAGAATGCAAAATAAGCTGAAAATATTACAGATTGGCTCAAGCGACTGGAGCAAGGAGCTTGCCATTCCGGACAATATGGCCTGGTATTATTTCTTTCCTAACTCCAATCTAGCTATCAAAAAGGTCATGGAGATGGATAAGATTGGCAAGTTTGATGCGATTCTGGTAGACGATTTGCGTCGGATCCCTGATTTGTTTATGATTGAAGAAAAGATTGTCCCTTATACAGTTTTCTATGATCAGGAACAGGAAACCCAGGAAGCGGATATTGAGTACTTCCTTAAGCGTCACTGTGCTCAGCCAACGGATATGGGTGATCGAGCTGACCTGGTCCGCAAGCTGTCCAAGGCTCTCTTTTCCGGTCAGTATGGCGATAAGATGACACCGCTCGATATGGTGGTCAGTCCCGGCTTTCGTGGGGAGATTTGCTACAATGGATATGAAAATCTAGAGCTGGAAGGTGACTTTGGTCAGGACTTTCAGCCTGTCCTCTCTTGGAAATACAATGTCGTGGCCAATGCCTCCAATCCAGTTGAGCTCTGGCTTGAGTATGAAAAGGAAGGAAAGAGTGAACTGCGGCTGCGCCTCTATAACATCCAAGAAGGATCGACTGCGGACATTGCTCGCGAGACTATTTTCGCCGAAGAGGACATGCGGGAATCCATGGTTCTGGACAATGACTTTACTTCCTATCTGGGCGTCAGTCTGGAGGCTAGAGGCGAGGGACGGATTCAGGTTGGTGCTCTGCATCAGCGCCTGACCCGCTATGAGTTTGGCAAGTACGTCCTGGGTGGAAAGATTCTCCGCGATAGCCATCGACAAGAGATTAATTACTTCTTTTATCCAGGAGATTTGAAGCCGCCTTTGGCTGTTTATTTCTCTGGTTACCGTCGGGCGGAAGGCTTTGAGGGCTTTGGGATGATGCGCAGTTTGGGCTGTCCTTTTCTCTTGTTTTCAGATCCGCGCGTGGATGGCGGTATGTTTTATCTAGGCAGTCAGGAGCTGGAGAGCGGTATTCATGAGATTATCCAAGAGCATCTGGACTATCTGGGCTTTACAGAGAGAGACCTTGTCATATCTGGCATGTCGATGGGGACCTACGGTGCTGTCTATTATGGTTCGGAGTTTCGTCCGCGAGCTATCGTTTTGTCCAAGCCCTTGGGAAATCTAGGAACTATTGCCCAACGTGGTCGTTTGCACTTGCCTAAGGTCTTTCCAACAGCTTTCGACGTCCTTCATCTCCACACAGGTGGCAAAGATCAGGAACACGTAGAGGAGCTGAATCATCGCTACTGGCGCAAAGTTGAGAAGGCTGATTTCAGCCGGACGACCTTTGGTATCGCCTATATGAAGGAAGAAGACTATGATCCGACGGCCTATGAGGACTTAGTAGCGGCTCTTCATCTGACCGAGGCCAAGCTGATCAGCAGAGGTGTTCCGGGACGTCATAATGACGATATCAGCGTATCTGTATCTTGGTTTATAAATTATTATCGAATGATATTGGAAAAGGAATTTGGGAGAAAGAAATGAACATTCAAAAAAGAAAGGGCATTTACTGGGGAGAGCTGAGAGGGCTTTCGGCGGCTAGTACTATGATTGATTTTACCTATCTCTATGGCACTACCCTTTTCATTCATTCCCCTTCACATGTATTTTTTGAAAATAAACTAATGGCCTCCGGCCAGACCATCCATGAATGGTCTTCCAAATGGAACTATCAGCGAGACCGGCAGGTGCCTTCTCTCCCTTTGCTCAAAAAGGGAGCTCGCTACTGCCTGTCTAGAGATATGACCACCTATCCTGAATCCAGCGTCTTTTTGAAAATCATCTTATTTGACCGCTATGATAAAGAAATCAGCAACCAAGTGGAGCGCTCGGAGAGTATGATCTTTACCTACCCAAACGAAGCCTATAGCTATAAGGTTCAGCTGCTGAGTGCAGGAGTTGAGTCCTTAGAGTTTCATTGCCTAAACATTGACCAAGTCATAGAGGAGTCTGATGATTAAAAATCATTTTCAAATTCAGCGCTTAAAGAAAATCTTAGCCAAAGTCAAGAGCTGTGAGTCAGAAATGGCTGGCTTGTCAGACGCTGGCCTGCGAAAGAAAACACAAGAATTTAAGGAGAGACTGGCCGCAGGTGAGACTTTAGACGACTTGCTGCCGGAGGCTTATGCTGTGGTGCGGGAAGCAGACAAGCGGGTGCTGGGCATGTTTCCCTACGATGTGCAGGTCATGGGGGCTATTGTTCTCCATGAGGGCAATGTCGCAGAGATGGCTACGGGAGAGGGCAAGACTCTGACGGCTACCATGCCGCTCTATCTCAATGCCCTGTCTGGTCAAGGAGCTATGCTGGTGACCACCAATACCTATCTGGCTCTGCGGGACGCTCAGGAAATGGGGCAGGTCTATCGTTTTCTGGGGCTGACTATTGAGGCTGCAGTGGTAGCTGATGAGGCTGAAAATTTGACTCCCAAGCAGAAGCGGCTGATTTACCAGGCGGATATTGTCTATACGACCAATAGTGCCTTGGGCTTTGACTATCTGATTGAAAATCTAGCAGAGAATAAGGATAGCCAATATCTTAGTCCTTTTAACTATGTCATCATAGACGAGATTGACTCCATCCTCTTAGACAGCGCTCAGGTACCTTTGGTTATCTCTGGTGCTCCTCGAGTTCAGTCAAACTTCTATGGTATCATGGATACCTTCATTACGACTTTGAAAGAAGAAGAGGATTATCACTACGATGACGAGAAAAATGAAGTCTGGCTGACATCCAAAGGTATTCTGGCGGCGGAGTCTTTCCTTGACTTGGAGCATCTTTTCTCCAAGGAAAATCAAGAGTTGGTCCGCCACCTCAATCTAGCCTTGCGGGCTCACAAGCTCTACAAGAAGGACAAGGACTACGTTGTCCGACAGGGTGAGAAAGAAGCTGAGGTCGTACTTTTGGATCGCTCAACCGGACGTCTGCTGGAAATGACCCGGCTTCAGGGAGGTCAGCACCAGGCCATTGAGGCCAAGGAGCATGTCAAGCTGACAGAGGAAACGCGAGCCATGGCTTCCATTACCTATCAGAATCTCTTCCGGCTCTTCCGGAAAATCTCTGGTATGACTGGAACCGGCAAGGTGGTGGAGAGCGAATTTATGGAGACTTACTCCATGTCTGTCATCAAGATCCCGACCAACCAGCCAGTTATTCGGCAGGATTTGCCAGACCAGCTTTACCAGACCCTGCCAGAAAAAGTTTTTGCTTCACTGGATGAGGTCAAGCACTACCATGCCCAAGGCAATCCGCTCTTGATTTTCACCGGCTCAGTGGAGATGTCAGAGATTTACTCTTCTCTGCTGCTGAGAGAAGGAATCGCCCACAATCTGCTCAATGCCAACAATGCGGCCCGTGAGGCGCAAATCATCGCTGAGTCTGGGCAGAAAGGTGCGGTGACAGTAGCTACTTCCATGGCCGGCCGCGGTACGGATATAAAGCTGGGACTAGGTGTCGCAGATTTGGGTGGTCTCGTGGTGATTGGTACTGAGCGGATGGAGAACCAGCGGATTGACCTACAGATTCGTGGCCGTTCAGGCCGCCAAGGTGATCCGGGAATTAGTAAGTTCTTCATCTCGCTAGAGGATGACCTGCTCAGGAAGTGGGGACCAGACTGGCTCAAGAAGTTCTACAAGGACTACTCAACCGAAGAAGTTGAGCAGCATCCAGTCCAGTTGGGACAGCGCCGCTTTAGACACTTGGTGGCCAAGGCTCAGAGAGCCAGCGAAAGCAGCGCCAAGATATCCCGTCGAATGACGCTGGAATATGCCCAGTGCATGAAGATTCAGCGGGAGATCACCTATGCTGAGCGCAATCGCTTGATTCAAGCTGAGGAGCGGATTGATGAAGAAATCAGCCGTGTCCTCAGTCAGGTCATTCATCAGGCGGCCTATGAGCGGACCTATGGGACGCGGGCTGACCTCTATCGCTTTATTTTAGACCATTTCAGCTACCATGCTGAGCGTATTCCTTATGATTTCGATATTTATTCGCCGGAGAAAATTGTAGAGCTCTTGCAGGATATTGCCGAGCAGGAATTGCAGGCAAAGAAAGCCTATCTCGAGTCTGACAAGCTCTTTACCCATTTTCAGCGGGTGTCCGTTCTCAAGGCTATTGATGAGAACTGGGTCGAGCAGGTAGACTATCTGCAGCAGCTCAAGACAGCTTTGAGCGGCCAGCATTTCTCTATGAAAAATCCTCTGGTAGAATACTACCAAGAGGCTTACGATGGCTTTGAATATATGAAGGAGCGTATGAAACAGCAGATTGTCAAGAATCTTTTGATGAGTGAATTGGCACTCAACCCTAAAGGAGAAGTCATCATGTACTTCCCGTAAGACGAGGAGAATATGACAGTATATAACATCAACTTAGGCATCGGCTGGGCCAGCAGCGGTGTAGAATACGCCCAAGCTTATCGGGCCCAGCTTCTGCGCAG
>CAUVQK010000056.1:0-6569 GCA_963553705.1 uncultured Streptococcus sp. | reverse complement strand
CCAACTAATTCTAGTTCAGGATCTTCTGTCACCATTTTATAGGCTGCTTGGCCCATTTTTCCTTTAAAACCAGCAATAATAACTTTGATACTCATGTTTTCCTCCTTACAGAGACAAGCTCAGACTTTCAAGCAATCAGATCACAGGAATATACCCAAGTGCAACACTGCCCTCACCTAAGTGCGTCCCGATGACGCTGCCAAAGGTTACGATAGGGACTTTACTAGCAATACCGCTGTCTAGCAGATTTTGCTGTAGATCAGCTGCTTTTTCTGGTGCATTGCCATGGATAACCATAATCTGATAAGCACCGCCTGCTGTTCTTTCTTGGACAAGTTCCAGCATACGCTTGGTTGCCTTCTTCTCCGTCCGAATCTTTTCAAAAACCTCTATCACACCATGATCGTTAAAATACAGAATAGGCTTGATACTGAGCAGATTTCCCAGAATAGCTGCACCGTTAGACAGGCGTCCTCCTTTGACCAAGTGGTTCAAGTCGTCCACCATGATAAAAGCGCTGGTGCCATCGATTTGCTTCTGGACATTAGCTAAAATTGTTTCAAACTCCAGGCCTTGCGCTGCCCATTCTAGAGCAGATTGGACCATGATACCGAGCGGTGCACTGGTAATCTTAGAATCCGGAAAGGCGATTTTCAAACCGTGAAATTCATCTTTCAGATACTGAATATTTTGGTAAAAACCAGAAATACCGCTGGATAGAAAGAGCCCCAAAACATGGGTATAGTCCTTTCCGTCTAGAATGGTGAGAATCTCTTCTAACTCAGCAATACTAGGCTGACTGGTCTTGGGTAATTCATCTGACTGAGCCATTTTTTCATAAAATTCACTGGCTGTTAAGTTTCTGCCTTCGACATAAGTCTCGCCAGCAATCACGACCGGAATATCCAAGACGAAAAGATTTTCATTCGCCAGCAGGGAAGCCGGCAGATAGGCCGATGAATCTGTGATAACCGCTAACTTCATAATTAAAACTCCAAATTAATGCCTGGCAAATCCAGAGCAATTTCTGTCACTTCATAAGTCAAGCGATTGAGCATGGTTAAGCAAGGCCGAGCCAGCTCTTCTACTTCATCGTGGTCAAATTCACTCGGTTCCTCAATAAGACGACCGTGAATGTGGTTGGCTTGCGAAATTGTTCCGCTGATAACAAAATTCTCAAAAACAATCATAAAGGTCAAAATCACAATCAATGAAGTTGTGTGGGCTTCAACATCTCTTTTGACCAATTGGAAATTCACATCAACCTTGGTTTCAGGTGTTCCATTTTCTTTTTCCCACTCAAAATTTCGGGCGTCAAAATGGTATTGACTAACAAATTCTTTTTCGCGCTGTATGTTCATTTTTATTCTCCTAAAAATATGCGATAGGCCCATTATACCATATATCGAGCGAAGTTTCCATGCTAAAATTTGCATGTTGGAAAACACAAAAAAGAACCTCACTGACAGGCGAGATTCTTTTAAATATTATTTTTCAAGTGGTTTGCGCAGGTAACCAAAGATAAGACCGCTGACTACCGCACCAATCAATACATATACCAAGTAAAGGATTGGATTGTTTGTCAAGCCGATAACGAAGATTCCTCCGTGAGGAGCCATGAGCTTGATACCAGACAGGCCTACAAGAGCACCGGTAAGAGCTGAACCGACGATAAAGCTTGGAATAGCACGGGCTGGGTCAGCAGCTCCAAACGGGATAGCTCCTTCTGTGATGAAAGACAGACCCATGACAATGTTTGTCAAACCTGAATCACGTTCTTCTTCAGTAAATTTATTTTTGAAAAGAATTGTTGCTACAAATACTGCCAAAGGCGGAACCATACCAGCTGCCATAACTGCTGCCATAACAGGTGAACCACCAGTTGAAACAGTGCTTGCCAGTGTACTAGTACCAAATACGTAAGCAGCCTTATTGACCGGTCCACCCATATCGACAGCCATCATACCACCGACTAAGAGACCAAGAAGGACAGCCGAGCTTCCACTCAGGCTTGCCAAGAAATCGTTCAGGGCTGTATTGATTGCTGACATTGGAATATTGACCGCCAACATCACAAATCCAGTCACAAGAACACCCAGAAGAGGCAAGAGCAAGATGGAACGGATACCTTCAAGTGAGCGAGGCAGACCTGCAAGAAGCTTACGAAGAACCAGGATAACACCACCGGCTAAGAATCCTCCTACCAAAGCACCAAGGAAACCAGATGATACACCAACTAATTCAAGAGTCTTCTGACCGCCTTCAGCATAGGCAACACCGCCAAATGATGCACCACTGCTTGCAATGGCACCAGCTACGAAACCAGAAACCAGACCTGGCTTTTCAGCGATTGAGTAAGCGATATAACCAGCTAATACCGGCAACATAAAGCCAAATGCTGCACCACCAATTGCTTTAAATTGTGCTGCAATCTCATGATAACTTCCCAGATTAGAAAGCTGATCTTTTGGTACACCTAAGATCTGATCCAGCAAGAATGCAATGGCAATCATAATCCCGCCACCAATAACGAATGGCAACATTTGGGAAACACCGCTCATCAAGTGCTTGTAGAAAGCGCCGCCCAGACTAAGTTTCTCATTGCTTGATTCTGCAGCACCGCTACCGTTAGCTGCCTTGTAAACCTCTGCATTTCCTGAAAGAGCCAGATTAATCAATTCTTCAGTCTTACGAATACCGTCTGCAACTGGACGATTAATTAACGGCTTGCCGTCAAAGCGGTTCATTTCTACCGCCTTATCTGCAGCAATGATAACAGCCTTGGCATTTTTGATATCTTCTGCTGTCAGCTTGTTTCCAACACCGCTGGCACCGTTGGTTTCAACCTTAATGCCGACACCCATTTCAGCAGCGACCTTCTGCAAAGCCTCTTGAGCCATGTAAGTATGCGCAATTCCTGTCGTACAAGCTGTTACAGCTACGAGGAAGTCTCCGCCTTCATTGGCAGGTTCAACAACAGCAGGTTCTTCTGCTTTTTCCGAAGCTTGGTCAAAGAGCTCAATCACCTGATCAGGCGAAGTCACTTGACGTAATTTATCCGCAAAACCATCCTTCATCAGGTATTGAGACAATTCAGCCAAGGCAGCCAAGTGAGTATCGTTAGCACCTTCTGGAGCTGCAATCATGAAGAAAAGGTCAGTTGGTTGGCCATCCAAACTTTCATAATCTACGCCTTTATTTGACTTGGCAAAAAGCACCGTCGCTTCTTTCACCGCAGTATTTTTGCTGTGAGGCATAGCAATCCCGTCACCCAAGCCTGTAGAAGTCAAGGCTTCACGAGCCAAAATCCCTTCTTTGAAAGTCTCAAAGTCTGTCACATAGCCATGCTCCACTAGACTTTGAATCATTTCTTCGATAACAGCTTTTTTCTCTGTCGCTTGCAAGTCTAGCAACATCACATCTTTTCTTAGTAAGTCTTGAATTTTCATATTTTTTCTACCTCTACTTTTTCATAGATTTCTTTTATGTAATCAGCTGTCGCCAAATCATCTGAGAAGGTGGTTGCCGTTCCGCAGGCCACTCCCCATTTGAAAGCTTGAATAACATCGCCAGAGCGGACGAACTCTCCAGTAAATCCAGCCACCATAGAGTCGCCAGCACCTACAGAATTTTTAACATTGCCCTTGATAGGTTTGGCGAAGTAAGCACCCTCTTGAGTTACCAGTAAAGCCCCGTCTCCAGCCATGGAAATGATCACATGTTGGGCACCCTTGGCTAAGATTTGACGTGCATAACTCTCAATCTGATCCAAGCTTTCGAGCTTGACTCCGAAAATATCACCTAGTTCATGATTGTTAGGTTTGACCAAGAGCGGCTCAAACTCTAAAGAATCCAGCAGCGTCTGTCCTTCAAAGTCACAAACCACTTGTGCACCTGTCTTTCTGGTCAGACCGATTAACTCCTTGTAGACAACATTTCCTAGATTTTTAGGACTGCTGCCCGCAAAGACTACTGTATCTTCCGATGTCAGAGAAGAAAGGAACTTCTCCAGTTCTTCTAGTTTCTGACTGGAAATTTCTGGACCAACTCCGTTAATTTCTGTCTCAGCATCCGCTTTAATCTTGACATTGATACGAGTATCCTGCTCAACCTCTACAAAATGGCTGGAAATCCCTTCCTCTTCTAGAGTATCTGTGATGAACTTGCCAGTAAAACCACCGATAAAGCCAGTCGCTGTATTCTCAACACCTAGGCGTTTGAGAACTCGGCTAACGTTGATTCCCTTCCCGCCAGCGAATTTGTCGTCACTGTCCATCCGATTGACGCTTCCTATAAGGACCTTGTCCAGACGGACAATATAGTCGATGGAAGGGTTTAGTGTGACAGTATAAATCATACTTCAATCACCTCCGTTTTTTCTTTCAGCGCTTGAATCACTTCAGATTCATTTTGATTAGTAATAATGCTTGCTTTGGCAAGAGGAGCGACCTTTACAAATGATGACTGTCCTAGTTTAGAAAGATCAACCAAGACATAAGTCTTCTTAGCGTTCTCTAAAATCGCTCTTTTGACAGCTCCTTCCTCCATATCTGGAGTGGTAAAGAAGCCATCATCAATGCCATTCATTCCAATAAAGGCCTTATCGAAATTCAACTGACCGATTTGATTTAGGGCAACACCGCCAATGCTAGCATCCGTTGAGCGCTTGACCTTTCCGCCGATAATGACCGTCGGGATATTGCGCTCAACCAATTTGGTCGCATGGTGGATAGAATTGGTGACAACTGTCACCCTTGGATCATGCAGCTCATTGACTAAAAGCTCATTGGTTGTCCCCGCATCAATAAAAATCACATCATGCTCTTGAATCAAGCTTGCTGCCATCTTGGCAATAGCTGTCTTTTCTTGAATGCTTTTGATAGATTTTTCCTGATTGCTCTCCTCTTCCTGCAGAAAATGAAGGCTTTCGGCTCCACCATGAACCCGTCGCAGTTTATGCTCGCTCTCCAGTTCATCCAAATCTCTTCTAATAGTTGACTCTGAAGTGTTTAAAGCATGTACTAGATAGTCTAAAGAAACAAATTTTTCTCTTATGACTGTCTCTAGAATAACTTGCTTTCTTTCCGACTTCAGCATAAAGCACCTCCTTTGGAATCGTTTACGATTATTATTATACCTCTTTATTTTTCAATGTCAAGCACTTTCTATCAAATTCTTTCATTTTCTATCTTTTTACCGAACAAAAAAGAGCTGGATTATAATCCAACTCTTTTTGGTGTTCAACTTACATTTATTAAATAAAAGGCTAATAGGGTTTGAACAATGATACAAGATAGGCTGCCATAACAGGCAGAAAAGTTCCAAGAAAAGTAAACACAACCAGAACCCAGAACCAGACTGATTTAAAAGCCTGTCGGTAGGTCCCTGGGAGCGAACGATTGGCATCAATGTATTCCTTAAATTTTGGCCATTTCAAGATAAAGAGCAAAAGAAATACTGTACTGCCAGCGATTAATAGGCCGTAAAAAACGATGTTAACAATAGGCTCTGGAGCTTTTTTTGAAAGAAAAGCTATACCTTCTGCTATGACAAAGTTATTGAGAGCATGAAAAATGATAGACCAGATAATCGAATACTCAAAAGCGATATAGCCAAAACCTAAACCAATCAAACTAGCAAAATAAAACTGATAAAGATTTTCATGAAAGAGACCAAACAAAATCGCAGTCAGAAGAATGGCAAAAATCTTTCCATGCTTCTCTAACGCTCTCAATCCAGCACCTCTGAAAATAATTTCCTCCGTAACCGGAGCCATCAAGGATGAATAAATCAACATGGTCAGCGTTTCAGAACCGCCGCCTCCCGATTCCATACCAGAAAGATTCAGATTGAAGAGCTGAATGATAGCCTCCATGAGCTGATTGACAACAGCTGTGAATAATTGGGCGAATAAAAGGAAGCAAATCATGTAAAAGAAAACTTTAGGAGTCATCTTCCGCCCCTTGCGACGAAGGTCATATTTAAAGAGCTGCTTGCCCCGAGACACCGTGAAAGTAAGAACACCAAGACAGGAAGCTATAATATAGGCTCCACCGTCCTTTTCCATGAATTTGGTGACTATGTCTTGCGTTTTTTGAATATCCATACCTTGCCTAGGTAAGACGATAAAAAAAGCTGCTAACACGTAAAAGAAAACAGCAGCAACCATGACCCACAAATAAGTAAAGCAAGTCGCTGAAAATCGTCCTAGATCTTTTTTAGGATTTAAAGGTTCGGGTATATAATACATAAAATCTCCTATATTAAGTTTGCTCTTTATCTTTTCTGCTCAGGAGATACAAGGTCAAAAAGATTCCCTCATAAAGCAAAGCAAAAAGAATAAAGGCGTGCATGAAAAATTCTTCTGGTAGAATCCAAATGACTGGATCCTTGGCCGGATCAAACATCCAAGTATTGTCTCCGGCAAAGAGAATTTGATGAAAGAGTGTAAAAAAATTGTTAAAACCAATCAGAAAGGCCAGTCCAGCTAGAACAAGCGGCAAGATACTAATCACCAGAAAAGCCCGTCTGTAGAGACCTAAAAATCCCTTTTTGACTACTTTTTTGAT
>CAUVQK010000055.1:0-6581 GCA_963553705.1 uncultured Streptococcus sp. | reverse complement strand
AATAATAGTAAGATTGTTCCGGTAGGAACGTTGGGGCCTAATATAGAGAATACTGGTTTTGGTATAGTATTACCTAAGCTACCAGATGATTTTCAACAAATAAGCAGTAACGAGAAACCAATCGCTATCACGGATGAGATGCGCGGACGTTATCTAACCTTTGCAGCACGGGGAATTAACTCATTTGGACGTGTTGGAAAATACCAAGAAGCTACACAGCGAATTTGGGTTATGGGTCTTCCTAATCGTGGGATGAGACCTAATCTAGTGCTTCATACAGATGCTGATTTAGCTCTGATGCGGAACTCTGATAACACAATTTCAGCGATACCAGCTGATGGGGTAGCGCACACTAATACTGTTGTGGCAAACTATGCGGAAACTAAAAAGAATGGAGTCTATGGAGTTGTTATTCCTGTTATCAACTATAAGGAACCAGCTATCAATCAGACCAGACAGCTAATCGCTCTTAATGACTCCAAAATTCAGTTTAGTAATCACGATTTCAATAAGGGTTATACGACCTCAATTTTAATTGGGAATCGTCAGCAGACAGGCTCGCTGTTAACTTATAAGCTAGATAATTCCTTGAACTGGACAGTTAGCTTGGAAGCTAATGGTAAAATTGCTATCGAGACAGTTGATAACACTAATGCTAATAATGGTGGTCGACAATATGCAAATGTTGTACTAGATTATACAAAGGATAATTCCATTCAGGTTCGCGCCTCTGTGACAAACAAGATTTTAAAACTTGAAGTCTTCGTCAATGGTGCTTTAGCTCACACACACGAACTCTTCATGGAGCGCAATGGTGTGACTCATGATATTAGGAGAAGTCAGATTATATTTGGCGGAAAAACTTTTATAAATGAGTTTGCTGTCTATAACAAGAAGTTGACAGACAGCGAGATTAATATTCTTGCTGAGTATTTCAGCGACAAATACAGAGCGAAATAATTAGGGAAATAGTTTTTAGGAAAAATAAGGGAGATTAGGAGATTATGGCAAAAAATATGTTTTCGTCCAAGGGGCGCAGAAGAGCTCTGGACGAAGAAGATAATGAGAAAAAAGGCTCATTTTTAGGGAAATTAAATAAACCGCTCTTCTCATCAAAAGGGAAACATAAAGAACACTTATCTATTCAAGGAGTTCAAATCAAGTCAGATCGTCAAGAAGACTTTGACGATGAGGAAAAGTCAACGGCAAAAGGGAGCTTCTTAACCAAGCTCAACAAGCCGCTCTTTTCTAAGAATAGTGGCAGTGATGATATGCCTGCTAAGTCTGGCAATCGTTCACTCTTTGCTAAGAAAGGCAGTGGTGCGGCGAGCCAACCGGTCACTAGAATGCATGCACCTTACACTATGTTTGGTAAGCCAATCAAGGGCAATCTGATGGCCATTGACTTCACTGACGAATCAGTCTATCTGGTTGTTGCTAGACAGAAGCGCAATGAGCTGGAGATTATCAAGATGGCATCTGCCAATCTGCCAGAAGGTGTTGTACTGAATAGTGAGATTATCGACCCGATTACTCTCAAAAACATTATCAGTGACCTGATGGAGCAGCATGCAATCACTGCTAAGTACGCTTTCTTTGCTCTGGGCAATACCAATATTATCGCCCGTTCGGTTGATGTAGCAGCTAGTGTGCAGAATGATGAGGATATTGAGGGCTTGGTATCTTACGAGCTCCAGCAATATCTGGATATTGATCCGACTTCTTATGTTATCCAGTTCCAAGAGCAGGAGTCTAATTCAGCCTTTCCGCTTGATGAAGATACTCGCTCACTCATGGTCTATGCTGTGCCAAAAGGCGTGGTAGAGCAATATCTGGGCTTGGCTGAGAATTTGAAGCTGACACCTTATGTCTTTGACCTTCAGTCTAATACCTTTGAAAAATGGCTGGAACGCGTTCAGGCGGTTAACAATCGTGCCAAGAAGCTGACCAAGGAAAATGTCGGCATGGTACATCTGAGCAAGAGCTTCATTGGTGTTTATCTCTACTCAGAAGGCAAGTTTGTGACCAGCAACTATCTCAACCGTGGCTACAAGGACATCCTGAGCTATGCAGACGACGCTAGTCTATTGCAGAAGCTTCCAGCAGTGGCTTCAGATGATCTGGATACGGGTCTCTTGAAGAGGGCCTTGGATGAGTGGGTGGCTGATGCTAAGAACCACATTCTCAATACTGAAAACTTCTTTAGCGGATCAACTGGTCTCAACATTGACAGTTTCTACGTCTTTGGTGACCAAGACATCTGCTGGCAGTTGGCAGCTATTCTGAAGCAGAGCATGAATCGGGAATTCATCTCAATTGATAATGTAGATTATGAGAATGTACTGTGGGAAGGTTCTGCCGAGTTTAATGCGGAGTTCATTCCGGCTACAGCCATGTTGATTAGGAGAGCGAACTAATGCGGAGAGATTTAAACTACTTTTCAAAATATCATGTGGCACCGGCTAAAACCAGTCCACTAAAACTTGCTGCTATTTCCGCTTTTGCTGGGATTGCAGCGATTATGATTGTGCTGATTGGCTTCTTCCAGTTTAGCGCTATGCACCTCCAAGGCGAGATTGACCGAGCGGAGCAGACACTCAAGAGTCCAGAGATGGCTCAAGAGCTGAAGGCAGTCTCTGAGACTGAAGATAAGATTGTTACGGTCAAGAATGACGAACTTCTCTTTACCAGCCTGGAAGGCGATTTCCGCCGCCTGCATCGAGTAAACAAAGCCTTTATGGACTTCCTTAATAAAAACGTGACACGGAACCTAGTCTTTGACGATATTAAGATTAATAACGACAATGTAGAAATCAATGGGTCGTCTCAAGAGCATCTTTCTATCGCTAAGTTTGAGGAAGAGCTTCGTAAGTCTGAGAAGTTTAACCATATTTTTGTGGACAACATTACTCGCGAGGAAAAGGATAACAATACAGTGTACAAGTTTAACATTAAAATTTTGACGAAGGATGTAGATTTCAATGAAGAGCAAAAATGAGAAAGAAAAGAAAAAAATCCTGAGTAATTTAAATGAGCGTGACAAGAAATTGTTGGCCTGTGTTGGAGGAGTAGCGGTACTTGCTGGTGGTGGGTATCTGGTAACAAATTCTTATACACGGATGGCGCAGTTAGCTGAAGAGCATGCAACTATCTCGACAGAGCTGGAAGGCAAGAATGCCAAGATTAGTCAGAGGAAGTCTCTTACCAAACAGCTCCAAACTTTGAATGCTAAGACTCTGGATCAGGCTAAGAAATACTATGGTACGACCAATCAAGGGGAGTTTATCTTCTTGATTGACAAGCTGGTCAACGAAAGCGGTATTAAATTCAAGTCTGTCAACTACACTGAGAGCACAGAGTTGGAACTCCAGCAGGAGGGATTGGCTGCGACTTCGTCCAAAGGGCAAAACTCCAACTCTTCTGGTACGACTAGCAGTTCAAGCTCGAGTGAGACGTCTTCTTCATCCAGTACGACCTCTAGCTCGTCTGGTACCTCGTCTTCATCTTCATCTAGCAGCAGTTCTTCATCAGATGCCAATACTGCAACAACAACTGCAGCTAATACAGCGACACCAGGGAACGGAACGACCAATAATACCAACATCACGCAGATGACAGCGGACATTGAGTTCGAAGGAACTTATACACAGGTTCTGAAATTGTTGGAATTGATTGATGGCAATCAACAAAAAATCGTTTCCAGTGAGCTGGAATTGGGTGGAAAGAAAAGCCTGTCTAGCACGGAGGAAAACAAAAACCCTGATCTGACCAGCGGTAAAATCAAGCTGCGTTTCTATCAGGTTAAAGACGTTGAGCGCTATGTGACTCTGGAAAGCAACGTCGATAAGACACCGATTCAGTTTGCTAACTGGCAGTCTCCATTTGCGATTCCGACTTGGCAGGCGGGCTCTATATCTGTAACGACAGCTGGTGGCGGCACTGATGCAACTGGCAATAAGGGCAGTTTGGGGGCCGCAACAACCAATACAACTAGCAGCGCAAATGCTAACAGCAGTACCAATCTGGCTCCGTCTTATCTGGAGCAGCTTAGCACTCAGTCTAGTCGGAATGATGGTCTGTCAGCTTATTACAATTCATCAACTATCTACCGCTTCGAATCACCACTGAAGCTGACTCAGTCAGGCGGCAGCAATCAGTATGATGTGACAGTTGACAATACGGACTTCCTAGAGGGTTCAGGTTCCAACGTGGTTAAGATTCCAGCAACAAAATCATCTACTATGTATGAAATGGAATTTGCAGCACCGTATGTATCCTTGAACAATAAGCCAGACGCTATCAGCTTCTCCCTGTCTCTGTCTAATCAATGGCAGGGCAAGATTGGCTTGATTGTCAAGAATGCCAGCGGTCAGAAGATTTATCTTCACGTCATTCGTCCTAACAGCTGGACTGGCTGGCGCGAAGTTAGCTTCGATCCTGAAAACATTCCAGGATTCAGCTATCCAATGACTATTGTGGGTTACTACTTCGAAACTCCGAGCGGAGAAAGTCCTGAAACGACTATGAAGCTGGATAACCTATCTGTGAATAACTTGGTAGTTAGCTAAAACACTTTGAAAAAATACCAAATAAGTCTATGGTTTAAAATTTCAAGAGCATGAGTAAATTTTTCTTAAAAAAATGCTAAAAACCAAGTTATTAGACTAGTATTCACGGTGCATTTATAGTAAACTAAAACATAGAGATATTTGAAGTATAATACAAGCAAACTCAGAATAGACGCCCGAGTCTATTTTGGGTTTTAATGGAGTTTATGGAAAAACAAAATCAAGACTGGTTTTGCATTGAAAAAGTTTAATATCATTTAGAAAGTGGGGGGTGTCGAAAATATTCAAATGGCATATTTTTTACCTTTTGGAGCAGGGCTTATAGCGCTGCATACGATTAGCATTTTATTTGTTTCTAGGATTTCTTTAATAAAGCGCCTTTTTCTCGTAGTATGGGTCATGCTATTTGCGATTGGTGCTCCATTCCTCTTTCAACAAGTTCCCGGCATAGCCTTTGTTGGACTCTGTGCCTTGGCCTTGGCTGTCTATATGGTGCTGCTCTTTTCACAGGAGCTAGCTCCGGTCAAGAAAAAAGCAACTGCTTCTACGCGAAGCAGAAGCCAGAAGCATGCTAAGAGCTCGCGGAAGAAAGTGGAAGCTAAGGAAGCAAGCTTGTCAACCGCTAGAGATTTGAACTTTTCCAATGCTTCAACCGGTAGGATGAGAAAGGAAAGTAAAGAAAGGGTTCAGGCTGAGGAAAGTCCGGCAAGGCAGAGGGTATCTGCTTCTGGTCGCACCCTAGCAGACCGTTCTATCAAAAAGGATATGACAAGATATGAGAAAGTCAAACCTCTCTACCCTGTTGATAATTTGGCTACAGCTCCTGCCTTTGGAGAATACGAGCCAAACAGTCAGCTAGCGGCAGCTGAGGTCGGCATGGTGGGCATGGAACACAGCTCACAAAAAGCCAATGATGAATTTTTGCAGTCTCTGCTTCATCACCGCAAGGGTTCTACCAAGATTAAGGTGGCCAACTCTCTGATTCAGCCTACTGAAGCAAATGCAGCCGGCAATCAAGGCTATACAGATATAGATGATCCAGCCTTTGAGACAGCTGTTCTGTCTAAGATTAGACCAATGTCCTATACGGAGTCTAGCTATGGCAACTTCAGACCGCAGGCGGCTGAGGTGACAGGTGTTGTTTCTCAGGATGAGGAAGAATTCTTCACTGAGCAAGAACAAGCTCAGCAGCCGGTGGCAGAAGAAGCAGGAGGCAACAGCCTGGAAGATGTTTTTGCTGCTACGGGAGATATCAAACCAGTTAGAGCAGAAGAGTCAAAAGCAGCAAACAGCTTAGAATCTCTCTTCTTTGCTGAGGAGAAAGCCGAGCCACAAGTTAAGATGGATTCAGCCTTCAGTCAAGCTGCTTCAGAGCCAGAATTTTCTGCTACTGAAGAGTCTATGGTTAGTCGTGATCGCGCTGATATTCAGGGATATCAAGACATTCTCAGCCAAATTCAGCATGATTTGCTTGGGACTGAAGAGGAAGATTTGACTGCTGAAGTCGCAGAAACTTGGGAGGAAGAAAGCAACTTCGAACCTGCAGCTGAAACGTTTGAATTTGAAGAAGCTGCTGAACCAGCAGTTGTTCAATCAGTTTCTGAAGACACTCTTTGGACACAGGCTGAGCCTGTTCAAGAAGCAGTTGCAGATGAAACAGAAGAAGACTTGCTCAAGGGAATTACAGACATCCTCAAAGCTGAGGAGGTACAAATCAAGGCTTCTTCAGTCGCTCCAGCTGCAGATGAGACTGAAGAAGATTTGCTTCAGAAAATCACTGACATCCTCAAGGCTGAGGAAGCAGCAGAAGCACAACCAGCTGCAACAACTGCGGGAGATAAAGAAGTCTATTTCCAATTCCTCCTACTGGAAAGTCAGGAACTGTTGGCTTCTAATGCAGTTCAAGAAGCTGAGAACTATCTGAAAGAAATTGTCCAAGGCAGCTCAGATCAAAATCTTCGTCAAGAAGCGTTCAACATGCTGGACAAAATCGGGAAAAATTAATACTATATA
>CAUVQK010000054.1:0-6584 GCA_963553705.1 uncultured Streptococcus sp. | reverse complement strand
GTAAATTCTGAGTAACACATGTGAGTGTGGATTTGTGTGTCTGGCGCTACTGTAGAGTGTACCAAGCGGAAGGCTGGAATTGCCCAGTCAAGGTAATCTTCATACCAGTCGCTGCGACGGAGTGGCAATTTCTCACGAAGAGCAGCCTCGTCGATTTGGATAATCTTCACGCCAGCAGCTTCAAGATCAAGCACCTCATCCTTGATTGCCAGGGCGATTTGAAGGGTAGAATCCTTGATAGAGATGTCTTCACGTGGGAATGACCAGTTGAGGATGGTAACAGGACCAGTCAGCATGCCCTTAACAGGTTTGTCTGTACGGCTTTGTGCATAGCTAGACCATTTAACAGTGATTGGGTTGAGACGAGTAACATCACCCCAGATGATTGGTGGTTTGACTCCACGCATACCGTATGATTGTACCCAACCATTTTTAGAGAAGAGGTAGCCTGACAGGTTTTGACCGAAGTACTCAACCATGTCATTACGCTCGAACTCACCGTGCACCAGCACGTCAAAGCCGACTTCTTCTTGCCACTTGATCCATTCATCGATTTGCTCAGCCAAGAACTTGTCATAGTCTTCTGCCGACAGCTCACCCTTGCGGAAGGCCAAGCGCTTAGCACGGACTTCCTTGGTTTGAGGGAAGGATCCAATCGTGGTAGTTGGCAACGGTGGCAGATTGAGCGTCTTGTGCTGGATTTCCTCACGCTCTGCAAAGGCTGGCAAACGAGTGTAGTCAGCATCTGTCAAGCCAGCGATACGCGCACGAAGTTCGGCATTTTCACCAACACGTTCAGTCGCAAAGAGTTCTTTGTTGGCAGCAAGTGCTTCTGCACCGCCGCCATTGCGGATAGCATCCAAGTCACGGATTTCATCCAATTTTTCCACCGCAAAGGCAAAGTGGTTCAAGATTGCTGGTTCAAATTCTTCGTTAGCCGTTGTAAATGGCACATGGAGCAGTGAACATGAGCTTGTCAACACAATATTTTCAGCCGGGATTTGCTCAAGCACTGCCAAGCTCTTTTCGTAGTTGTTGCGCCAGATGTTTTTACCGTTGACGATACCCGCATAAAGAGTCTTGTCAGCTGGGAAACCACCTTTGACAAGTTCAAGTGTTTTCTTGCCTTCGACAAAGTCCAAACCAATCGCATCTACTGGCAAGTCTACAAGGTCTGCATAGATGTCACGAACGTCACCAAAGTAGGTTTGAACCAAGACTTCCAAGCCTTTCTTGTCTGCCAAAAGCTTCTTATAAAGGTCCAAGAAGAGAGCTTTTTCTTCTGCTGACAGGTCCTTGACCAGACTTGGCTCATCCAGCTGGATACGCTCTGCGCCCAGCTCTGCTAATTTGGCAAAGACTTCTTGATAAGCTGCAGCTAGTGCATCTACAAAGTCAGCCGGAGCCACACCGTCTTCAAAGTCAGATACTTGCAGGAGAGTGAATGGGCCAACCACAACTGGACGGGTTACCAAGCCCAACTCTTTGGCTTCTGCAAATTCATCAAAAATCTTATGCCCAGCCAGCTTGACTTGGGTTTCTTTTTCAAATTTGGGAACGATATAGTGGTAATTCGTGTTGAACCATTTCTTCATCGGAAGAGCGCGGACATCCCCTTTTTCACCCTGATAGCCACGAGCCAAGGCAAAATAACGCTCCAAGTCAGTTAACTCCAAGCCTTGCACAGATGACGGCACCACGTTAAAGAGGAAGGCCGCATCCAGCACATTGTCATAATGAGAAAAGTCATTTGACGGAATCTCTGAAATTCCTTTTTCCTTAACAATATTCCAGTGCTTAGCTCGCAGCTCTTTGGCCGCAGCCAGAAGCTCTTCTGCTGAGATTTCATGTCTAAAGTATTTTTCAGTTGTAAATTTCAATTCGCGGAATTCGCCCAAACGTGGGAAACCAATGATAGTCGTTGACATAAACGTCCTCCAAAATTTTTCTTGATTTTATCTTATCAGAAAATCTCCCCTCTGTATAATTGGAATTTCCCAGAGTTTGATATAGTCTAAAACTATAACCAACCTCATCAACCAATCCAAAATCCCCATTCTAGCAACACTATTGACTGAAATTATTGTTTGCTATAGGTAGAAGTTATGACCTTGGAAAAAGAAAAACCAGCGATTTTTATTCTCGCTGGTCTTTTCTGATTTGCTTACTTAATTTTTCTGTAGCGCTGGATGCTGTTCCAACCATGCTTTTGCTTCTTGACTATTATGAATCTGAGTATCAGATACAGATGAATCATCATTGTAGCCATAAACTGGCAAAACATCTTCTCCCTTGGTCGCAAACCAATAAAGAAGAGTATCAAACCACTCATCTGGTGTAACCTTATCCGTTCTAACATAAAGCGCCCAATCCTCTTTAATCAGCTTAGACTCTAAATCTGGGTACAGGCTGTAAAGATTGATGTTCACATCTTGAACCCTCCCGTCAAGTGTGAATTTTGCTATTTGATTCGAAGGATTCATATAGCCCTTAGAATCTATAACTTCCGAAAAATTTGTTGCTCTTGCCGTATTATAGATATCAGAATCCATGGTAAACTTTGTATTTTCTGATGCATCTTCTATTTGTTCTGTCTCCAAATTTAAGTACACATCTTTAAAAGTTGGTTGTTCTTCTGAAAGGTTCTCTATAGTCAATCTAAAGTAATGTTCCCCATCAAGATAATAACATCCAATTAGTTCAAGCGGAACGCTTTTCTTATCGTAACTTCGAACAGCTTGATAGAGATCAATCTTTCGTTCTGGCAAACCTTCTTCCTCTAAATTATAAAGAATAAGGTTCCAATACTCTCCTTTTTTCTGAAGATGCTCCTTCGAAAATGTTTGTTCTTTCTCTGGAAGAATCGCCCATCTTTTTTCTGAATCTATGGCGTACTTTTTTCCAACAATCAAAGAATTTGGTGCTAGGACATATTGCTTTTTATCTCCAAAAATTTGAATATCTGAACGTTTTACTTTTGAGTGCGAATTACTCTTATATGTTATCTTCTGAGATTCATTCTCCGTTGATTTTCTATAAATAGTGAAATAAAAACTAACAAGCAAGATAGCCAATAGAAGCGAGCTGAGAATAATTATTTTTTTCTTCATCTACTTGCACTCCCTTCAGCTTTTTTCTCCTCCTTCTCCACAACAAACTCTCTAACCAAGCGGTAGATAACTGCAAAGATAGGCGTGAAGAAAATCATGCCGACCAAGCCAAAGAGGTTGCCCCCAATCAGGGCGGCGGCTAGGGTAAAGAGAGTTGGGAGACCGACGGACTGGCCGACCACGCGCGGATAGATGACATTGCCCTCAATCAGCTGCACTCCCTGAAAGACTGCGATTGAAAGAAGAGCTTTCCAAGGGCTGTCGGTGAAGATAAAGATAGCACCCAGAGCACAAGCTGAGAAAGGCCCGATGTAGGGAATGAAAGAGAGCACTCCGGCCAAAACCCCTGTCAAGGCAGCATAAGGCAGGCCTGTCAGAGAGTAGGCGATAAAGACTAAAATCCCAACAATGACGGCCTCTATCATCTGCCCCATCAGAAACTTATCATAGGTCTCAACAATGACAGAACCGACATAGGATAGGCGTTTCACAGCCTTCCCAGGAAGCAGGACTTGCAAGAGACGGCTAGTGATTGTCTGCAAATGCTCCTTGCTGCTCAAGAAGGCAAACATGAGAAAGATTGACATGATGACAGAGAAGAAATTGCCAAAGATGGCAGAGATATTGCCTGTCAGACTGCCCAGAAGAGAGATGGCTCGGTTGACAATGTCGCTGTTTTGCAGCTGCTTGGTCAAATCTTTCAGCTGACTAGAGGAAAGCAAGCCAGACTGCTGCAGCCACTTGGCTACCTGAGGTGCTACTTTGCCGATTGTTGCGCTCAGCTGATTGACCGCTGTGGTCAAAGTCGGTACGACAATAGAAACAATCCCTGTCATAATGAAAACTAAAATCAGCACCTCTAAAACTAAGGCCAAACCGCGCTGCAACTTCTGAGGGACTCGGCATTTGTCCAAGAGGTCTTCCAGCTTTTTCATTGGGACATTAAAGATAAAGGCTAGGACTCCACCCAATATAATGGGTGAAAAAACCGAAGTCAGACTCTGCAGGCCAGACCAGATGTTCCCGATATAGAGAACCAGAGCCAGAGCAAGCGCCGCAAATACGATTAGTTTATAAGATTCATTTATTTTTTTCATAAGGCTTCCTTTTAAGGTTTTGTCATTTCCTTATTTTATCATAATTTCCGAGGGCTTTCGAGCAGGAGGAAGCATGGCAACACACAGGTCAGTCCGCTTTGTCATCGATCTTGAATTTGGGTACATCTTGAAGATAAAAAATCCCCGATATGATAGCTAGAACGCCGGCCAAGTTCCCCAAAAATGGAATGATTCCTGCAAGAAAGGCGAAAAAGAGAAGCTTATGGCTCATCTTATTGACTCTTGGCTCTTCACTATAATGAGCCATTCCAGCCAGGGAAAGACAAAGAAACAGCAAGCTGATCAGTATGATCAGGACGCCCCAGTCAGACTTTTCGACCATTTTGGGAACTAAAGCAACTATTTCCCAGTGCCATCTCTGAGAAGAAGCGTAAAGGATGATGAGGCCTCCTAAAATTCCAGTAATTCCATTTACCAATAACAACTTATTCGACTTCATATAAATCTCATTCTTTCTTTTTTAAACATAGTATACCTAGCCACTTTCTAATCTGTCAACCATTATAAAAGAATGATTGTCACATCCGATAAATCCGTTTTCATTCAAATTATCTTATGATAAAATAACTTTATGCACAAGAAAACGATTATTGATTTTAAGCAGTTGGGCCAACGCCTGATTTTTACGAATCCCATCAAGGAGCTAAAGACTCGCCGTCTTGACCAAGTGGAGGAACTTTTGACAGAGATTGAGGGCTGGCAGGAGAAAGGATACTTTGCTGTCGGTTATGTCAGCTATGAAGCAGCTCCAGCCTTTGAGGAAAAGTTCCAAGTTCATTCCGCTCCACTCCAGAAGGAATACCTTCTCTACTTTACTATCCACGATAAGGCCGAACAGGCTGCCATTCCCTTGACCTATGAGGAAGTGGAGATGCCAGCGGCTTGGCAGGGGCTGACTTCTGAGCAAGAGTACCAGAAGGCTATCGAGACTATTCATCATCATATCCGCCAGGGCGATACCTATCAAGTCAACTACACGGTGCAACTGTGCGCGGAGCTCAATCCTGAGGATAGGTTGGCTATTTACAACAGGCTGGTCGTTGAGCAAAATGCAGCCTACAATGCCTATGTAGAGCATGACGAGACCGCCATCTTGTCCATCAGCCCTGAGCTCTTTTTCGAGGAGCACCGAGGTCAACTGACAACTCGTCCTATGAAAGGAACCACCAATCGGGGACTGAACTTAGAGCAGGATAGAGAGCAGGCTGCATGGCTGGCCCAGGATGCCAAAAACCGAGCAGAAAATATGATGATTGTCGATCTGCTGCGTAATGACATGAACCGCATTTCTAGGACGGGCAGCGAGCAGGTTGAGCGTCTCTGCAGTGTCGAGCAATACTCTACAGTCTGGCAGATGACCTCCACCATCAAAAGCCAGCTGCATGAGGGAATCGGGCTGGCAGAGCTTTTCAGAGCGCTCTTTCCTTGCGGATCCATTACAGGTGCTCCTAAGATTTCGACTATGGCTATCATCAAGGCGACAGAAAAAGCCGCCCGCGGGGTCTACTGCGGTACAGTCGGCATCTGCCTGCCAGACCAGAGACGGATTTTCAACGTCGCCATCCGCACCATTCAGCTGGAGGGAAGAAAAGCCATCTATGGCGTTGGCGGCGGCATCACTTGGGACAGCACCTGGAAATCCGAATACATCGAAACCCAGCAAAAATCTGCCGTCCTCTATCGGAAAAATCCACGATTCGACCTGATTTCTACAGGAAAAGTGACGGACGGAAAGCTAACCTTGCAAGAACAACACCTGCAAAGACTGACAGAAGCAGCCAGCTACTTCGCCTATCCTTTTGACCAAGACAAACTAGAGCAAGAGCTAGAAGAAACCTGCACTCAGCTAGACAAAGAAAAAGATTATAGGCTACGTATAGCTCTTAAAAAAGGCGGCAGTATTGAGCTAGAAGCGGCTCCTCTGCTGCCGCTGACAAAGGCTTTCAGAAAGGCAAAATTGGTCGAGCAGACAGCCAATCTAGCCCAGCCCTTTACCTATTTCAAAACCAGCCATCGGCCACATCTGACCTTGGAGCAGCAAGAACAGATTTATTACAATGCCCAAGGCCAGCTGCTGGAAACTTCTATCGGCAATCTGCTGCTGGAGCTTGACGGCAAGCTCTACACACCTCCAGCTGAACTGGGCCTGCTCAAGGGCATCTACCGTCAGCAACTACTGGATGAGGGGCAAGCTACTGAGAAAATTTTGACTCTGGCCGATTTGGATCAGGCTGAGAAAATCTACGCCTGCAATGCAGTCAGAGGACTGTACGATCTGGAAATTGAAGATTAAGAGTTCCACAATTTGCCACTTGCTTTTAATCCTCATCAAAAACTTTAGAAATATTTGAGAAAT
>CAUVQK010000053.1:0-6709 GCA_963553705.1 uncultured Streptococcus sp. | reverse complement strand
CAAGAATGAATCTTCATCCTTGAACATGGGCTCTGATATTAAAAAATCTTCTTTTTCACGAGGAAGGTGGTAAAATAAGGCAGCTTAGTTTCTGGTGTGATTCCGTCGAGTCCCAGCAGAGTCTGCTGCTTATCCGTCGAAGAATTGCTAACCATAAAAGTCTGCTGCAAGAGACCGAGCTTTTCTAGCAGGGGCAGGACCGTATCCAGGTGATTAGCCACCTTCATGATCACAATCGAGTCATGTAGCTCAAGCGCCGCCTCAATCTTCTCAGCAGAAGCCGTAGCCGGCATGACCGCCAGAGACTCCTCATCCATGGTCAGGGGCTGACCTAGCTCAGAAGCCATGCTGCAAAAAGAGGTGATACCAGGGATAGTCTGACAGTCAATTTCCTTCTCCAGCAGAGCCAGCAGATAGCTGTATGTACTGTAGACCATGGGATCCCCCAGTGTGATAAAGCCGACATTCTTGCCAGACTTGACATCCTCTGCTATTTCAGCAGAAATGGCCTGCCACTGGACTTCTTTGGTCGAATTGGAACGAACCATAGGGAAATGCCGCTGCTTGATTTCCAGATGCTCTTTCAGGTAGGGTTCTGCAATGCCTAATGCAAAGCTCTTGCTCCCCTTTTTAGCCTCTGGTGTATAGAGAATATCTAAGTCTTCCAAAAGCCGACTGGCCTTGATAGTGACTAGCTCGCTATCACCCGGTCCCACACCAATTCCGTAAAATTTTGCCATTCCTTCCTCCTATTCGATGATTTCTTCTAAATGCTGGATGTAGAGCTGCTGAACCTCAGGGTATTCGCCCAGACCGACCAGATGGGCCTTGACCTCATATCCCTGCTCCTTGAAGAAGTGATACCAAGAACCTTCCTCATCTGAGCTCATATCATTGGTCGCGTGGTCGCCCGCTACCAGCATGAAAGGTGCCAGATGCACTTCTCGGACGCCCTCTTTCTTCAGTTCCTGCTCAATAAGCTCAACTGGAGGATAGCTCTCTACACAACCGACATAGACTGAGCTTCCCTTCAGCATATGATCCAAGGCCGCATAAGCTGTAAAAGCATAATGCTGGCTGCCATGGCCCATCAAAACTGTTGCTGCATCCTGACCCTCATGGCCATACCGTTCCAGCAGAATATCCTTGACAGCCTCATAGTCTTCCTGACTATTGAGCAGAGGCTTGGCAACGACTAGCTTTTTAAAAGCTGATTCAAACTCTTTGGCTTGGGTAAGAATCTTCTCATACTCGCTGCCCAAAATGACATGGAGAGGCTGGATATAGACCTCTTCAGTGCCCGCTTCCAAGAGCTGCTCTAAAACCTCTTTGACCGTAGGGATATCTAGCCCTTCCTGCTTCTTAATCCGCCGTCTAACGACATTGGAGGTAAAAGCTCGGTGGACCGGATAGTCTGGAAAATGTTCCTGAATAGCTTGCTCGCAAGCCTCGATTGTTTTGCGTCTGGTCTCGGGATAGGTCGTTCCGAAACTGACTACTACTATAGCTTTACTCATGACCCGTATCCTTTCAGAGAATTTCCCGACATTTGTCAATGATGGAAGCAATAGTCGCTTCATCTGTCTCAACAATCTTGTTAAAGCCTGCTTCTTCTAAAACAGCCCGCGTGCTGGCACCCATGACAACGATTGGAACATCCTTCCAGTCAAATCCAGCTTCCTGACTGGCTGCCACAAAATTCATGGCCGCAGCAGAGTTCGGAAGACAGACAACTTCAATCTCTGACCAATTGTCACTGCTAATCTGACTGTCAAAGGCCAGCCTGTGACTAGCAATAATCGGCAGCGAATAGAGTTCTGCCAGACTGGCTTTCTTATGTTCAGCAGTTAGAATATACCAGTTGCCGCCTTCTTTTTCAAGAGCAGCTGCAAAATCCGCATCTGACTGCTGAGGCGTCATCCGATCCAGCACAATGCCGCTCGCTTCGATAGACTTAGCCGTATGATGACCAATAGCTGCAAAGCGGATGTGCGGCAGACTGCGCAAGTCTTTGCCTGCCTTGCGGAGGGCTTTCAAGAAGAGTGGCCAGCTCTGCATATCTGCAAAGAGGAGACCGTCTACCTGCTCCAAGTCCGGCAGCTGCAAGTCTAACTCTTCAACCAAATCTCTAGCTGGGAATGTCGTCAGCGCAGCTCCAGCATCCTTGAGCAAGCGAGGAAGTCTGCCAGTCTCTGACTGCTGGATGAAGATTTTACGGCCGAAAAGCGGCAGATTCTCATGGAAATTCAGCTGCTGTCTATAGGCCACGACATCACCTACCACGATGACACTCGGTGCCTTAAAGTCCTCAGCTTCTGCTAGTTCTACTATGTTGCCCAAGGTTCCGTCCACTGAGCGCTGCTGAGGATGAGTTCCCCATTCAACAATGGCGGCTGGCTTGTCCTTGCCATAGCCTCTAGCCGTCAGCTCTTGGACGATGGTAGGCAGATTTTTCATGCCCATGAGGAAGACCAAGGTTCCTTTGAGCTTAGAAATTGCTTCCCAGTTGAGCATTTCTGTCTCATCCTTGAGATGGGCTGTAAAGACATGGAAGCTAGTCGCTACATCCCGATAAGTCATAGGAATCCCTGCATAGGTCAGACCAGCCACAGCAGAGGTGATACCTGGCACCACTTCAAAGTCCACGCCAGCTTCCACCAGTTTGACTCCTTCTTCTCCGCCTCGGCCAAAGATATAGGGATCACCGCTCTTGAGGCGGACTACCCGCTTGCCTTGACGGGCTTTTTCGATGAGAATCTTTTCAATCTCTTCCTGTCGGATGCAGGGCTGGCCTGGCTTTTTGCCGACATCTATCCTTTCACAGTCAGACTTTAGATGCTGAAAGAGCTCTTGATTGACCAAGCGGTCAAAGACCAAGACATCTGTTTCTTGAAGCCGTCTCTTTCCTTTGAGGGTCAGCAACTCCGCATCGCCAGGGCCTGCTCCCAGTAATGTTACTAAACCGGACATTTTTTCTCCTTTTATTAGCTATTTTGTCAGATAGGCCTCTAACTCTTCTAAGTTAGAAACCATCTGCGGATAGGCCACAATTGGCCGAGAGATGATAATGCAGTCCATCCCCAGCTCTTGACAGCCATCAATCTTTTCACGAATACCACCAACTGTCCCACTTTCCTTGGAAACAAAGACATCTGCTCCCGAGCGCAGCAAGAGCTCTTTATTGCACTCTTTTGAAAATGGAGCCTTAATCGCATCAATCTGATCCGCTACCAGTCCCAGCTGCTCACAAGCCAGGAGCACTTCTGAAGTCGGCAGAACACGAACGACAATCCGCTGCTCTGGTAGACCCTTGACAAAGAGTGGCAAGGTCTTGCTGCCTGTTCCCAGATAGACTGTCTTGTAGCCGCGCTTGGCAATCTCTTCAATCGCTTCTTGGGTCGAATGCACCACGATGGCCCCGCTCAAATCCAAGGTCGCCTGACGCTCAAAGCGCAGGTAAGATACACCAGCCATCTCTGCCGCCCGAATGGCTTCCTTGGAAACAATATCCGCAAAAGGATGGGTCGCATCAATGATTTCATCCACATCATTCTCTTTGATAAAAGCAACCATGTCCTCGGCTGTCAGCCGGCCCTGAATGACTGGCTGGCCGTATTTGGAAGCCAAGTGCCGGCCGTAGTCTGTGACAACAGAGCTGGTCACATCAATCTTCAAGCGGTCAAGCACTTCTAAAATAGCGGTGCTATCGGATGTCCCTCCCAGCAGTAATTTCATCATAAAGTATATCCTCGAGGTGTGATCATGCGTCCGTTTTTAACATAAGTTTCTTTGTTACCAACGATAACGATTGTCGTCATATCTACCAAAGTCTCATCCAAGTCTTTGATAGTCGTCAAGATGATTTCCTCATCCTTACGGCCAATGTCCTTACCGATACCGACAATAGTATCCTCTGACTTGTACTCAGACATGATAGAAAGTGCTTTTGTCAGATGGTCTGGACGTCCCTTACTCCGAGGGTTGTAGAGGCAGACTACAAAGTCACCTTGAGCTGCGGCATGCAGACGCTTCTCAATCATTTCCCAAGGCGTCATCAAGTCACTCAGACTGATGTGACAGAAGTCGTTCATGAGGGGAGCTCCCATAACTGCAGCAGCACCCAGACTAGCTGTAATACCTGGAACCACCTTAACTTCTACATCACTGGCATCTCCCAGCAATTCTAAAATCAAGCCAGCCATTCCATAGACTCCAGCATCTCCACTAGAAACAACTCCGACATTTTTGCCAGTCTCTCTAGCCAAATCAATAGCCTTTTGACAACGGTCGATTTCCTGGCGCATTCCATTCGCTACGAGCTCCTTGTCCTTGACCAAATCAAGAATCAACCGCATATAAGTTGAGTAGCCGACGATAATTTCACAATCTGCTATAGCAGCCAATGCTTCTTGTGACATCAATTCTTTTTTACCTGGGCCTAATCCGATAACGTATAACATATATTTTTTCTCCTTTATGGGTATGATAAAATTTTATAAGGGCAGTTGGTTCATAAGACCCTCTGCTCTTTTTGATTTACTTTTTGGTTATTGCTTTTGCAAGCGCATAGGTACAGCCGTTCTTGGCAAAGCGCTCTGTCAGGACTTGACCCTGACTGGCCAGATCTGCGCTGGCCAAGGCGACACTGCCGACTCCGACTGTCTTTTTGACAAATTCTGACTGAGGATAGCGGTCTGCTACGACAGACAGCTCCTCCTTACTAAAGGTCTCAAAGGGACAGCCCAATTCCTTGGCTAAGGCCAGAATGGCTGCTTCGTCCTTCTTGACATCAATGCTGACGATTTTGGAAATCTCGCTGGCAGAAATCCCTTGCTGCTGACAAAATTCCTCAAAGCCTTCTCGGAAGACAGCAGGAGAAACATCCTTTCTCGCTCCAACTCCTAAGATATAGGGTTGAGGATAGATGAGAGCCAAATTTTCTCTTTGAATGTCCTTTTTTTCTGTAGTCAGCAGAATCAGCGGGTCTGTTCCCTTGAGAACAGCCGCAAGTTCTTCCTCACTCACAAGAGTTAGGCCACGAAGGTCCGTGACCCAATCCTTTTCCTGATAGAAATAGACTGTTCGGCCGCTGCCTAGATAGCTGTTGAAAGGTTTGATGAACTCTCTCAATTCCGACCGCCAGCCATTGACCGACTGAGCCAGATTGTCCAAGGCTGTTACATTCTGCACATCTGTCGCTGTCGTGATAACAGGATTGGAACCGAGCAATTCTGCGATGTCTAGCGCCACTTGATTGGCTCCGCCTAGATGTCCGCTCAGCAGGCTGATGACATTCGTCGCTTTCTCATCCATGACTACCACTGCTGGGTCAGTCGCCTTGTCTTTCAAGACCGGAGCAATAGCTCGCACAACCGCCCCGATAGCCATGATACAAATGAGGACATCTACTTCTTGAAAGAGCTGACCAAGCGCCTCAATCACTCGTCCTTCGATGGCAATGACCCTGTCATCTGCCAATCGAGGTGTCGTATAGATAGGGATTTCCTTGCCCAGCTTTTCTCGCAGAGTCAGAGCCAAGTCCTTGCCGACCGCTGTCACTGTTGCGATTGCGTAGCGAGGTTGAGAATTACTTGGCATGGCTGCTCTTCCCCCGTCTAAACTCATGCTGGAAATCTGCATGGTAGAGCTTGGAATAGTAGAATTCCTGACCTAAAAAGTCACCGACCAAAATCAAAGCTGTTTTTCTAATCTTAGCTTCCTTGACCTTCTCAGCAATATTTGTCAAATCGCCAAAGACCTTCTTTTCATCCGGCCAAGTAGCCTTGTAAATAACAGCCACAGGCGTTTCTGGGGGATAGCCACCCTCGATTAGCTCCCTGACGACCTTTTCGATGCCTTGAACGGACAAGAAGATGGCCATAGAGGTCCGATGCTGAGCATAGCTTTTCAGGGATTCCCGGTCTGGCACAGGCGTCCGGCCAGCCATCCGAGTGATGATGAGGCTTTGAGAAACCTCTGGTACGGTATACTCTGCCCCGATACTGGAAGCAGCTCCCAGAAAAGAGCTGACTCCCGGCGTACAGTCAAACTCTATGTCGCGCTTCTTCATCTCTTCGATCTGCTCTCGAATGGATCCGTAGATGGAGAAATCTCCTGTCTGCAGGCGAACCACATCTTTACCAGCCTTGACGCCAGCCTCCATGACATCGATGATTTCCATCAAGTGCATACTAGCACTGTCGTGAATCTCAGCCCCTTCCTTACAGTAGTTCAGCAGGTCTGGATTGACCAAGGAGCCTGCGTAAATGACCACATCAGCCTCAGACAGCTGCTTGTAACCTTTGAGTGTAATCAGCTCCACATCACCTGGGCCAGCTCCAACAAAATGTACTTTGGACATCAATTAGCCTCTCTTTCTTTTTTCTTACAGGAAACGATAATGGTCGGATTCTGAGGCTTGAAGTAGTGCCCCTTGCCTATACCTGTCCAGCGGCTAGCCTGAACCGAGACAATCTCTAGATCCTCCCAGTCCATCTGCTCCGCTATTTGAGCTGCTTCCAGAGCATTCTCCAGCAGGATAAAGTTCAAGACCAGCCGACCACCCGGCTCCATGAGCTGGGCACACCAGTCGAAAATCTCCTGCATATTGCCCCCTGTTCCTCCGACAAAAATGGCATCAAAGCTGCCTTCCAGCTCAATCGGAGCCAGTCCTTGATGGAGACGGACATTGTGGCAGCCAAAGTGCTGG
>CAUVQK010000052.1:0-6843 GCA_963553705.1 uncultured Streptococcus sp. | reverse complement strand
TAGTGATATAATAAAGGTGATATCCTACAGAAAAGAGATAATTGATGACAAATTACGCGATTATTTTGGCTGCGGGTAAAGGGACTCGCATGAAGTCAGATTTACCAAAGGTTCTGCATAAGGTTGCAGGGATTTCCATGTTGGAACATGTTTTCCGCAGTGTTAATGCCATTGATCCAGAGAAAACCGTGACAGTTGTTGGCCACAAGGCAGAGCTGGTCGAGCAAGTCTTGGCAGGTCAGACTGAGTTCGTCCGTCAGACCGAGCAGCTGGGAACTGGCCATGCGGTGATGATGGCAGAGCCTGTTTTGGAAAATCTGACAGGTCAGACGCTGGTTATTGCTGGCGATACTCCTCTGATTACAGGAGAAAGTCTGAAAAATCTGATTAATTTCCATATCAACCACAAGAATGTTGCGACTATCCTGACAGCAGAGGCAGATAATCCTTTCGGCTACGGCCGTATCGTACGCAATCAGCACGACGAAGTTTTGAAAATTGTCGAGCAGAAGGATGCTTCTGACTTTGAGCAGCAGATCAAGGAAATCAATACGGGAACTTACGTCTTTGACAATGCCCGTCTCTTTGAAGCCCTCAAAAATATTAATACCAATAATGCTCAGGGTGAATACTATATCACAGATGTGATTGGTATTTTCCGCGAAAATGGTGAAAAAGTCGGCGCTTATACGCTGAAATACTTTGATGAAAGTCTGGGGGTTAATGACCGCGTAGCTTTGGCTACAGCTGAGAGTGTTATGCGCCGCCGGATTAACCAACAGCATATGGTTAACGGTGTCAGCTTTGTCAATCCTCATGCGACCTATATTGATGTGGATGTGGAAATTGCGCCCGAAGTTCAAGTTGAAGCAAATGTGACCCTGAAAGGTCAGACCAAGATTGGGGCAGAGACTATCCTGACCAATGGTACCTACATCGTGGACTCTGTCATTGGAGAGCGGACCATTATCACCAACTCCATGATTGAGGAGTCAAGTGTTGCGGATGGAGTGACGGTCGGACCTTACGCTCATATTCGTCCGAGTTCTAGTCTGGCCAAGGATGTCCATGTCGGAAACTTTGTAGAAGTTAAAGGATCGTCAATTGGCGAAAATACCAAGGCTGGTCATTTGACCTACATTGGCAACTCTGAGGTGGGAGCCAATGTCAACTTTGGTGCAGGCACCATTACGGTTAATTACGATGGTCAGAAGAAGTACAAGACTATCATTGGCGACAATGTCTTTGTTGGTTCTAACTCGACTATTATTGCCCCAGTTGAGCTGGGTGACAACTCACTGGTTGGTGCGGGTTCTACTATTACCAAGGACGTACCAGCAGATGCTATTGCTTTGGGACGTGGTCGTCAGATTAACAAGGAAGATTATGCCAAGCATCTTCCTCATCATCCTCAAAATAAGTAGGTTCAGTCATGGAATTTGAAGAAAAAACCATGCAACGGACGGAGATTTATCAAGGACCGATTTTTAAAGTGGTCCAGGACCAGGTAGAGCTGCCAGAGGGTAAGGGTCAAGCCCAACGGGATTTGATTTTTCACAATGGTGCAGTGGCTGTGATTGCTATCACTCCGGAAAACAAGATGATTTTAGTCAAGCAGTACCGCAAGGCGATTGAAGCGACTTCTTACGAGATTCCAGCTGGCAAGCTGGAGGTAGGAGAGAATGCCGATCCCCAAGCAGCCGCTCTCCGAGAATTAGAAGAAGAAACCGGCTACACAGGACAGCTGGAGTTAGTCTATGATTTCTACTCTGCCATCGGTTTTTGCAATGAAAAAATCAAGCTCTACAGCGCCAGCCATTTAACAAAGGTCGAAAACCCTCGTCCCCAAGACGAGGATGAAACATTGGAACTTTTTGAAGTCAGTCTGGAGGAGGCACATCAGTTGCTGCAAAACGGTGACATCTGCGATGCCAAGACCATCATGGCCCTTCAGTACTGGGAACAAAAAAATCTGAATAAATAGGAACGTAGATCAATGGGAAAAGCTTTATTAACAGATGAAATCATTGAGCGGGCCAACCGCGGTGAGGATATTTCGGGGCCGCCTCTCATGGATGACGAGGAAACCAAGATTCTTTCAACTGGCAGAAGCTCCTTTAGCTCACAGCAGTCTAGCCGACAGGATACTCAGTTTGGTTATCAGAGCCCTCAAAACCGCTTTGGTTATGAAGAAGCTCGGTCTCAGCAGTATCAGAGTCAATTTGGCCATCAGACTGCTCAAAACCAAGAGGAGTTTACGGATGAGACTCTGCACATTGAGGTAGATCCGACCGTGACTAAGAGCCGTCGAATTGAAAATCAGAAGCGGAGCCTCTTTCAAGCCAAACTCAATAAGATTCTCCTTTGGGTGGTTATCCTGCTGATTGGTTTGATTGCTGCTATTATTTGGTGGCCTTAAAAACCTGCTCTATTGCACTTAAAAGGAAGCCTAGTCTGTCTAAGCTTCTTTTTCATCAGATGATTTGAGGTATTATATGAAAATTGGAATTATCGCTGCCATGCCCGAAGAGTTGAAGATACTGCTGGAGCATTTAGAAAAACCGCAGAAGCACCTACGTTTGGGCCATGTCTATCATACGGGCTCCATCGGCTACCATGAAGTGGTGTTGGTCGAAAGCGGGATTGGCAAGGTTATGTCCGCTATGAGTGTGGCTGTTCTGGTCAATGATTTCAAGGTTACAGCTGTGATTAATACAGGCTCAGCTGGAGCAGTGGCAGAAGGTTTGGCTATCGGCGATGTGGTGGTCGCAGATCGTCTGGTCTACCATGATGTGGATGTGACGGCCTTTGGCTATGACTACGGTCAGATGGCACGACAGCCACTCTATTTTGAAGCGAGCCGCTATCTGGTTGCCGAAATGAAGAAAATTTTGGATAAGACCCATCAAAAGGCCAGAGTAGGTTTGATTGCGACAGGTGATAGCTTTGTTGCAGGTCAAGACAAGATTGATCGCATCAAGGAGCATTTTCCAGATGTCTTGGCTGTCGAGATGGAAGGCGCAGCTATTGCTCAAGCCACACATTCGATTGGCCTGCCCTTTATGGTCATTCGGGCCATGAGCGACACAGCTAGCCATGATGCCAATGTCACTTTTGACGAATTCATTCTTGAAGCTGGTAAACGCTCTGCAGAGACCCTGATTCAATTTCTGAAAGAGTTGGTTTAAAGGGGGAGATAGTATGTACAAAGAGTCTTATTTTGATGGTGGTCTCTTTTCTTACATCGGTCATGTGATTTTAGCTACCTTGATTACAGTATTTACGCTGGGAATTTGTGCACCTTGGGGCATGTGTATTCTGTATAATTGGAAGATAAAACATACAGTTATTGACGGGCACCGCCTTTACTTTGACGGTACTGCCATGCAGCTTTTTGGAAATTGGATTAAGTGGTGGCTCCTGACCATTGTTACCTTTGGTATTTATGGCTTTTGGCTGAAAATCAAACTGACCCAGTGGATTACCAAGCATACGCATCATGCGAATTGAGAACAAGCAGGCGAGACTTAAGTGGCTCGCTTTTCCTTTTCTTCTATCTTGCCAAAAAATCCCTTTTGATGGTATAATCAAGGAACTGCAATCAATGATAGAGGAGAAAAAATGAGTATCTTAGAAGTAAAAAATCTCAGCCACGGTTTCGGAGACCGGGCTATTTTTGAGGATGTATCCTTCCGCCTGCTCAAGGGCGAGCATATCGGCCTGGTTGGTGCCAATGGTGAGGGAAAGTCAACCTTTATGAGCATTGTGACGGGTAAAATGCTGCCAGACGAAGGTAAGGTCGAGTGGTCCAAGTATGTGACGGCTGGCTATCTGGACCAACATGCAGTTTTGGAGCAAGGTCAATCTGTCCGTGATGTTTTGCGTACGGCATTTGACGAGCTTTTCAAGACCGAGGCTCGTATCAATGAAATCTATATGAGCATGGCTGAGGAAGGGGCCGATGTTGATGCCCTGATGGAAGAAGTGGGGGAGCTGCAGGACCGCTTGGAGAGCCGGGATTTCTATACTCTGGACGCCAAGATTGACGAGGTCGCACGGGCTCTGGGTGTCATGGACTACGGTATGGAGAGTGATGTGACGGAGCTATCTGGTGGGCAGCGGACCAAGGTTCTCTTGGCTAAGCTGCTTCTTGAAAAACCAGATATCCTGCTCTTGGACGAGCCAACCAACTATTTAGATGCTGAGCACATTGACTGGCTCAAGCGTTATCTACAGAACTATGAAAATGCCTTTGTTCTGATCTCGCATGATATTCCTTTCCTGAATGATGTGATCAATATCGTCTACCATGTGGAAAATCAGCACTTGACCCGCTATTCTGGCGACTACTATCAATTCCAGGAAGTCTATGAGATGAAAAAATCTCAGCTGGAAGCGGCCTATGAGCGTCAACAGAAAGAAATTGCGGACCTCAAGGACTTTGTAGCTCGCAATAAAGCCCGCGTAGCGACCCGTAATATGGCCATGTCCCGCCAAAAAAAGCTGGATAAGATGGACATCATCGAGTTGCAGAGTGAGAAGCCAAAGCCTACCTTTGACTTCAAGCCTGCCCGCACACCTGGCCGTTTTATCTTTCAGGCTGAGAATTTGCAGATAGGTTACGACCGACCGCTGACCCAGCCCCTTAACCTGACCTTTGAGCGCAATCAGAAGGTGGCAATCATCGGGGCAAATGGGATTGGAAAAACAACCCTGCTCAAGAGTCTGCTGGGGATTATCCCGCCTATCGCTGGTCAAGTCGAGCGTGGGGACTATCTGGAGCTTGGTTATTTCGAGCAGGAAGTCGAAGGCGGCAATCGTCAGACACCGCTGGAAGCAGTCTGGAACGCCTTTCCGGCCCTTAACCAAGCAGAAGTCCGGGCTGCTCTGGCTAGATGTGGCTTGACTTCCAAGCATATCGAGAGCCAGATTCAAGTCCTTTCAGGTGGAGAGCAGGCCAAGGTCCGTCTGTGCCTCCTCATGAACCGAGAAAATAATGTCCTGGTTCTGGACGAGCCAACCAATCACCTGGATGTCGATGCCAAGGAGGAGCTCAAACGAGCTCTGAAAGAATACAAGGGCAGCATCCTTATGGTCTGCCATGAGCCTGATTTCTATGAAGGCTGGGTGGACCAGATCTGGGATTTTAACCAGTTGACTTGATAAAATTTAATAAAGGAAAAGAGACGGCTCATTGAGAATCGTCTCTTTCTGTTGCTAATAATTCAAAAACTGTTCGATTTCCTGCTTTTCAATCTGTTTACCGTGCTGGCAGACAGGGCAGGTGAGGTAATGTTTTCTACCGTAAGGAAAGGTTGGAATCCAATAGAGTGTAAACTTTCGGCCGGTTTCAATAATTTCCCAAGGTGCTACATTGTGACAGTTGGCACACTCGATACTGCTTTGGGTCTGTCCTACGTTTTTCTGATAACCTTTATATCCCCAGATAATCATATTGATTTCCCTCCTTTATTGGTTGGGCAGCAAGCTTATTTGCTGAAGTCATAGTCCTTGATAATCTCAATTTTTTCAATCTTGATATCTTTTTTAGGCTTGTCATTGTCGTCTGTTTCAGCGGCAGCGATTTTGTCCACCACATCCATACCTTCCAGCACTTGGCCAAAGACGGTATAAGCTCCGCCGTCTAAAGTAGGATTTCCACCGTTTTTATAGGCTTCGATGATTTTAGCTGGGAAAGAATCCGTAGACATTTGGCTGGATAGGTCTTTCTTGCTTTGGTTGATGAAGAACTGACTGCCATTGGTACCAGGGCCTGCATTGGCCATGGATAGGGCACCACGAATATTATAGAGATATGGAGAATACTCATTTTTAAAGCCGTTTCCAGAGTCTTTAGACTTGTCTTTGCCCTTCCAGATAGACTCGCCTCCAGTGCCGTTGCCTTTAGGGTCTCCGGTCTGAATCATAAATTCATTGATAACACGGTGGAATATAATGCCGTCATAATAGCCTTCTTTGGCATGAGTTAGGAAGTTTTCGACGGCCAGTGGGGCTTGTTTTGGAAAGAGCTTGATGCGGATGTCGCCTTCAGTCGTTACCAACTTGACTTCTGCTTCATCTTCAGCAACTTCTGTAGATAGTTGCGGGAAGTTGGCATTTTCGTTGGTCATGGCATCCTTGAATTGCTCACGGAGTTTGCTGGTTTCCTCTGGATCAGAGCTAGAGCTCACTAGAGAGGAACTGCTGGATGAGTTGGAGGAGCTAGTAGTCTCCTCTTCTTTGCCTTTACCAGAGCAGCCAGCCAAGATAAATCCTGATAAGAGGCCGATAAGAAGAATTTTTTTCATATAAAACCTTTCTCACATTTGATTGTAAACTACTGATATTTTACTACAATTAGGCTAGTTTTTCAAACCCTCCTGTGTCAGACAATCCAGAAGCAGATTTTTAAGTCCTGCTGGCCGTAAGTTCAGGCCGCAAATTGCTTCTATGTCTAGCCATTCGGGTTGATAGATATTCTGGGCATGCCTGCGAAGGGCTTCCTCACCCTGAATCACTGGAGCTGATGTATGGCTGATAGTGGCATGGAAATAGATTTCTAGGCGTTGGCCATTTCTGAAAGTAAAGGCTGGCTGCAGCTGCTCATCAGACAAGCTCCAACCCAGCTCTTCCAGAATTTCCCGCTGGGCTGCTTGGACTGCAGTCTCACCTGACTCGGCTCCGCCACCCGGTATCACAAAATACTCTTCTCCATTTTTCCAGCGGTGGATGAGCAGTATTTGCTTGTTTTGGGGATTGTAAAGAATGACTCCGGCTCGCATTATCTTCCTCCTCCTATATTTTTACTGTTTACTAATTAGACATTCCCTCTATTCTACCACA
>CAUVQK010000051.1:0-6951 GCA_963553705.1 uncultured Streptococcus sp. | reverse complement strand
ATATCTATCCTGAGCAAAAAGTCCAACCCAAACATTCTACAAGCCTATAAAAAAACAGCTGCCGAGCTCAAGCTCAGCAGCTTTTATAATTCATCTGCGATTTTATTGATTTTTCTCAAGCGATGATTGACACCGCTCTTAGTCAGTGGCCGGCTCAGACTATCAGCTAGCTGCTGGATGGAGTAGTCCGGATGTTGGATACGAAGCTGGGCTACCTCCTGCAGGTCCACAGGTAGACTTTCAATGCCAATATTATCGCTGATTTTGGCAATATTGTTGATGATTTTCATACTGGCTGTGACCGTGCGGGCGATGTTCGCTGTCTCCGCATTATTAGCGCGATTGAGGTCATTGCGCGCTTCCCGCATGAGCTTAAGAGATTCAAATTCAGCCATGGCTTCCATAGCACCGATGACAATGAGAAAATCCATGATGTCCTCAGCACGCTGCAGATAAGTGACAGCCCCCTTCTTACGCTCGATGGTCTTGGCATCCAGTAGGAAACGACGCATCAAGGCAGCCAAATCCTCAGCATGATCCAGATAAACGGACAGAATTTCCAGCTGGTACTTGCCTGAGTCTGGCTCCCGCATGCTGCCATTTGAGAGAAAGGCCCCCCGGAGGTAGGCCCGACTGGCTTCGTCATCTGACAAAATGGCCTGGTCAATCCCTGCCTCAATACTAAAAAAGGAGTCAGCCAAGTGCAAATCAGAAAGGATTTCTTCCACTTTCTGATCTAGAAATACTGTATAAACGCGATTCTTGCGCAGATTGGTCTTCTGATGGTGGCGGATTTCTGACTTGACCTGATAAAGGTCCGACAGCAACTCATAGAGATGGCGAGCAATCTTGGCATTTTCTGTTGTGACAGACAGGGTCAAACCACTACTGGCCAAGCCCAGACTGCCAGACATCTTGATCATGGCTGACAGCTCATTTTTATCTCTGCTTGCCAGACTCAGCAGTTCTTCTTTTACTTTTACTGTAAAGCTCATTTACGTACCTGTATAATCTGCATCAATTCGTCAACGACCAACTCACCATCATGGAACGCTCCGCCATTTTCCAAACGCAGAAAATTCGAAGAAATAACGCGCGGAACCTGCTCTTGCAACCCTTGAAAATCATGCTCAACCTGTACCAGATATTCGTCAAACTGGTTACTGTCCATATACTCATGAGGGACAGGTTCGATATTAACCAAGACTGTATCTACAAACTTCCTGCCTAAATGACGGTGCAGCACCTGAACGTGGTCACTGTCTGAAAAATGCTCTGTTTCACCACGCTGAGTCATGATATTGCAGACATAGGCCACCTCTGCTTTGGTCTCTAGAAGAGCTTGGCCAATTTCCTCGATAACGAGATTAGGCAAAATAGAGGTAAATAGAGAACCAGGCCCCAGAACCACCATATCGCTTTCTAAGATGCTCTCAACCACCTTTTTACTAGCAGCAGGCTTCTTGTCATCATAGGTGTTGGTCACATAGACCCGCTCAATCATTCCGCTCTTACTGGTCAGATTGCTTTCACCGACAACTTCCGTCCCATCTGCAAACACAGCATGCAGAGTTAGAGGGGTGTCGCTAGAAGGGTAGATTTTACCTGTTGTATGGAAAAACTTGGTTAAAAGCTGCATGGCGTTATAGGTTGAGCCCTGCATTTCAGAAATACCGGCAATAATCAGATTGCCCAAGGGATGCCCCGCTAGAACGCCGTCTCCTTCAGCAAAGCGATACTGAAAGACCTTCTCATAAAACTTTGGCATGTCAGACATGGCTACTAAGACATTTCTCAAATCACCCGGTGGAGTCAGCTGCTGGATGTTTTTCCGCAGCTCACCAGAACTGCCACCATCATCTGCTACTGTGACAATAGCTGTAATCTCTACATCCTTTTTACGCAGGCTGTCTAAAATCACCGAAATTCCTGTTCCACCGCCAATGACTGTAATTCGTGGTTTTCTCATGAGCGGTTCACCGTTTCTTTCCGACGGTTTTTGTCGCGGTGACTGGCATTGACCGGCCAATTTTTAGCCAAATCATCTGCTAAGCGCTGAGCAAAGGCTACACTGCGGTGCTGACCACCTGTACAGCCCACAGCAATGGTCAGGATAGACTTGCCTTCCTTCTGATAGCCCGGCAAGATTGGCTCAATCAAGCCCAGCAGATGCTGGTAAAATTCTTCTGACTCGGCATGGTTCATCACATAATCAAAGACATCCTTGTCCAAACCTGTCTGATTGCGCAGCTCAGGTTTATAGTAGGGATTAGGCAGAAAGCGCACATCAAAGACCAAGTCTGCATCCAAAGGCAGACCGTATTTGAAACCAAAACTCATGACCTCGATTCGGAAACTGTGCATTTCATCTTGATTGGAAAACTGTTCAGAAATCGTTTTTCTCAGCTCCCGTGGTGTCAAATCAGTTGTGTCCACAACATTTTGACTGAGATTTTTCAGAGGGGCCAAGAGCTCACGCTCCAGCTTAATCCCATCCAAAATCCGGCCATCAGCTGCCAGCGGATGGCTGCGACGCGTTTCCTTGTAACGAGCCACTAACTCCTTATCCGCCGCATCTAGGAAAAGAATCTTGAAATCGATGTTCTCATTTTGCTCTAATTCATCCAAAACAGGCTGGATTTGCATAAAGAAGGAACGGCTGCGCATATCGACAACCATAGCCAATTTATCATTGTCCGTGGTCCCTTCGACCAGCTGCAGGAACTTCGGCACCAGAGTTGGCGGCATATTATCAATGGTAAAATAACCTAAGTCTTCAAAGGACTGGATGGCTACGGTTTTCCCCGCCCCGCTCATTCCAGTCACAATGACAAGCTGAATTTTCTTCTCAGACATAATAATCCTTTCATCAGATAGAATCCGTCAAAAAGCTGTTTTCTCCAGCACTTTTTAGAGAATCTCGGCAATAACCTCAATCTCAATCTTCACATCCTTAGGTAGGCGAGCCACTTCTACTGCCGAGCGAGCTGGAAATGCTTCTGTAAAGGCTGTTTTATAAACTTCATTAAAAGCCACAAAATCATTGATATCGCTCAAGAAGCAAGTAGCCTTGACTACGTGGTCAAAGTCTGTTCCAGCGGCTTCCAAAATGGCTGAAACATTTTTCAGCACCTGCTGGGTCTGCTCTTCAATAGCTGTCCCAATGATTTCTCCTGTTTCAGGAGACAGGGGAATCTGCCCGCTCGCAAACAAGAGATTGCCGACAATTTTTCCTTGAACATAAGGTCCAATCGCTGCTGGTGCTTTGTCTGTATGAATTGTTTTTGCCATAATTATCACTTCTCCTACTTATTTTTTTCATTATACCATAAAATAGCAAGCAATGGCCACGACAGATTGATAAGCCTTGCCTTTTTCCATTTTTTCATTGATGGGGCCTTAGAAGCTAAAAGGAAATCTTCTTACCTATCAGAACCCACTTTTTAAGATTTAAAAACGCTGAGAAATCTTTCCCAGCGTTTATGATTCTCAAAATAAAATCTTATTCCTCTTCCTCTTTCGCTAATGCTTCTCTTTCCAGACGCAGCTTACGCTTGGGATTGAGTTTATTAAAGAGCTCTTCTAGCTTTTCTGCATTCCAGACGTCGGCTGCAGAGACAAAATTTCCATTTTCATCGCGGAAGGATATTGGTTTATCACCCATTGCAAGCCTCCTTAGTCAACGAATTCAAACTCAAACTTGCCGATGCGGACCAGGTCACCATCCTTGGCTCCACGAGCGCGAAGGGCTTCATCAACTCCCATACCACGAAGCTGACGGGCAAATTTCATGACTGCTTCATCGCGGTCAAAGTTGGTCATATTAAAGAGCTTCTCAAGCTTGTCACCTGACAGCACCCAAGTCGCATCATCATCACGAGAGATTTCAAAAGCTGGTGCTTCTTCGTCAAAGCCATAGTAAGCTTCTTCTTCCATTTCAGACTCATCATAAAGCAAGAACTCAGGCGTCTTATCTAATAATTCTGCGGTCGCATCCAAGAGGGTCGCAAGCCCCTGCTTGGTCAGACTAGAAATCGGGAAGATTTGCGGTAGTTCCGCAAATTCGTCATAATTAGCCGCTAATTTCTCTTTGAATACCTTGAGATTTTCAGCACTATCTGGCATATCCATCTTGTTAGCGACAATAATCTGCGGGCGCTCCATGAGACGAAGATTATAGGATTCCAACTCTTTATTGATCGCCAAATAATCCTCATAAGGGTCACGTCCCTCACTTGCTGACATATCGATGACATGCAGGATAACCCGTGTCCGCTCAATATGACGGAGAAACTGGGTTCCCAGTCCAACCCCTTGGCTGGCCCCTTCGATCAAACCTGGTAGATCTGCTACTGCAAAGGATTCTCCAGAATGAGTACGAACCATGCCTAGATTTGGCACGATGGTCGTGAAATGATAGGCACCAATCTTAGGCTTAGCTGCTGTGATAACACTAAGCAAAGTGGATTTCCCGACAGATGGGAATCCGACCAGACCAACGTCTGCTAGAACCTTGAGCTCCAGCAGAAGCTCTCGCTCTTGACCTGGTTCTCCGTTCTCAGAAATCTCCGGAGCAGGATTTTTAGGCGTTGCAAAGCGGATATTTCCGCGACCGCCTCGGCCACCACGCGCTACGATGAATTCTTGGCCATTTTCTACCAGGTCCGTCAGCACCTTGCCAGTCTCTGCATCACGAACTGTCGTCCCCTGCGGCACTCGAACAATCAAGTCCTCAGCCCCTCGGCCATGCATTCCCTTGGTCATACCCTTTTCACCAGACCGAGCCTTGAAGTGGCGATTGTAGCGAAAATCCATCAGAGTACGAAGACCCTCGTCTACGACAAAAACAACATTGCCGCCACGACCACCATCACCGCCCCAAGGACCGCCGTTAGGAACATATTTTTCACGGCGAAAGGCCACCATGCCATCGCCACCATTGCCAGCCTTAACTTGAATCTTGGCTGTATCTAAAAACATACTCATTTTTTCTATTCTCTTTTTCTAGTCTAAAAAAACGCCCTGAAGCGTTTGGATTAAAAGATTGCGCTGAGAGCAGAAGCAAAGATAGCTCCAACTGTCACGATGAGCATGATAATCACGACCAGCATCGTCAATTTTTCAAATCCTGTTTTTTTGCGTTGTCCATTGTCACCAAAAGCCACGATAATACCCCTATTCTATAAAAATTACTAGGTCTATTCTAACATGATTGCTCCGTTTTTTCAAATGGAAAAGCATGTAAAAAGGCTTTAAGAGAAAACTCTTAAAACCTTTGAATATTATCTAGTCTTCTTTTGAAGAAAGACATAGCTTCCAAAGCTAACTAAGATTGCCAAACCTGCAAGTGACAGCCAAAGTGTCGTTTCTTGACCGGTCTTAGGCAGAACCTTTTTGTTGCCTCCTGCAGCACCCGGATCATTGGTACCATTGTTTGAATTGTTATTTCCATTCCCTGGATTGTCTGTTCCTCCCTTTGGATTGTCGGAACTATTACTAGGGGTATTGTTACCATTGTCTGGGGTATTATTTGGGTTGTTGTTTGGATTATTATTTGGGTTATTGTTAGGGTTGTTATTTGGATTGTTTGGATTGTTGTTATTTCCAGGGTTAGGTGGCTGAACTGCCTTGCCTGGATCATTACCTCTATAGGTATTTGTAAAGACAGGATCCAAATCATATTTAACAGAGCCCAAAAACTCACCATTCACATCTTTAACAGTAACTGTCAGCTGAGCTTCCTTGTCATCATAGATGTAGTTAGCATCATTGCCCGGAATTTCCTTAATGCTGTAGCGGTAGTCACCAGCTGCATTATAGTTCAAGGCTTTAAAATTGATAGAACCATCAGCTTCATTGGTGGCTGTTTGAAGTAAAACACCGTTTTCGTCAAAGAGACCAAAGGTAAATTGACCTTTCTCTAACACTTTATTAACAAGTTTTTTCTGAGCCTGAATTTTCACATCTTTTGCTAGCACAGCGCTTCCTTTACCAGAGCCCTCTTCCAAGCGGACTGACTTAGTAATGGTGCGTTCTGGGAAGCCTTTAGCTGTCCAAGATAACTTGTTGTTAACCACATCTCCCACTTTTGTACCTTCTGGTACGCGAGTAGAGTACTCGATGTACATTGGCCAGTTATAGTTATCACCAAAGTTGATGGTAAAACCGTTAGCATCGCCATTAGCGTTTTGGGTTAGGACTGCTTTGTTAGTAAAGTTATCAGCAACAGGCAGCGTCAGGATATGAGCTTCATTGCGGATACCACCAGCAACTGGAGCATAACGAACTGCCCGCAGCGTACCAGGAACCAAGGTCAGACCATCACCAAAGGTGTCTGAAATCACCATGTTGCGAAGCATGTCCTGTCTTGCATTCAGGATAATGCGCCATTTAACAATACTCGGATCAGTGCTGTCCTGGTAGCCATATTTCATTTCATACTCACCAGCAGTTCCTTCTTCTTTCTGGTATTGGAAAGAAAAGTTTGTCTGGCCAAATTTGAAGGAAACAGGACCTGTTTCTTTGACTTTTTCGTTATTGATGCGAACGTTAAAGCCCAAAGATAGCTCTTTCTTTTGGGTATAGTTTGTAAAGTAGTTACTGAAAGTCACTGTAACTGACTGAGTCGCCGGGTCAGTTTGAGCTGTACCGACTAACTCTCCCGTATGATTAACAACATCATAGACATCGAAGTTTAAGGCAGTAATCAGACTTAACTCTTCCGGAAGTTTAAAAGTCAGGGTATCTCCTTCAGCGATCGTTTGAGCCGCAGGAAATGTGAAGTTGGTTGTTACAGACAAGGTTTCATTAGTCTTAACAGTTGAGTCACTTGTTAATGACTCACCATCCTTAGTAATGCTGGTTTGCTGGCTGTATTCAGTTACTTCAGAAGCCTGAGTTCGAGCAGCAAAACCTAAACCTGTAACAATAGCTGTTAATAAGATAAGAATT
>CAUVQK010000050.1:0-6993 GCA_963553705.1 uncultured Streptococcus sp. | reverse complement strand
ACTCATATTCTGGCGGATTCTATCGAAGCAGTTTGGGAGTTTATCGAAAAGATTGCTCAGGAGCGGGACAGTCTGTCTTATGAGATTGACGGTATTGTCATTAAGGTCAATGATTTGGCTATCCAAGAAGAGCTCGGCTTTACTGACAAGGCGCCTAAGTGGGCCATCGCCTATAAGTTTCCAGCTGAGGAAAAGGAAGCCCAGCTTCTGTCTGTTGACTGGACAGTCGGTCGGACGGGAGTTGTGACTCCGACAGCTAATCTGACGCCAGTTAAGCTAGCAAAAACTATTGTCAGCCGAGCAACTTTGCACAATGTGGACTATATTGCGGAGAAGGATATTCGTCAGAAAGACACCGTTATCGTCTATAAAGCGGGAGAGATTATTCCTGCTGTCTTGCGAGTGGTTGAGTCCAAGCGTGTCTCAGAGGAGCCTCTGGAAATACCAAGTCACTGTCCGAGCTGTGAGAGTGAGCTGGTACACTTTGAAGATGAAGTCGCTTTGCGCTGCATCAATCCTCTTTGTCCAGCCCAAATCAAGGAGGGCTTGATTCACTTTGCCAGTCGGGATGCCATGAATATTACTGGTCTGGGTCCAGCAGTGGTGGAGAAGCTCTTTGCTCAAAATCTAGTCAAGGATGTGGCTGGAATCTATCGGCTGACGGTAGAAAATTTACTAGAACTAGAGAACTTTAAGGAAAAATCAGCAAATAAATTGTATACTGCTATTCAAGCTTCAAAGGAGAACTCGGCCGAACGCCTCTTGTTCGGCTTGGGGATTCGCCATGTGGGAAGCAAGGCCAGTCGGATTTTGCTGGAGAAATTCCATGATATTCCTAAGCTGTCTCAGGCCAGCCAAGAAGAGATTGCGGCTATTAACAGTCTTGGAACTGTGATTGCCCAAAGCCTGCATACCTATTTTGAGCAGGAAGGCTCTCAGATTCTTTTGGCGGAGCTGCAAGAAGCAGGTGTGAATCTAGACTATCTGGGGCAAAAGGCAGCGGCTGATGCAGCCCTATCTGGTATGACGGTTGTCTTGACTGGTAAATTACAAAAATTGACACGCAATCAAGCTAAAGAAAAATTGCAGAGTCTAGGTGCTAATGTTTCTGGATCTGTTTCTAAAAAAACGGATCTGGTAGTGGCTGGCCAAGATGCCGGCAGCAAGCTGGCCAAGGCTCAGGAGTTAGGAATTGAAATTCGGGATGAAGATTGGCTTGATAGCTTATGAGGCTGAAGTATGAAGGATATGATTAAACGAGCACGATTGATTTATAACCCGACTTCGGGACAGGAAATTATTAAGAAAAATATAGCGGAAGTTCTGGATGTTTTGGAGGATGTAGGCTATGAAACCAGCGCCTACCAAACCACTCCAGCGCCTCTTTCTGCTCAAAAAGAAGCTGAAAGAGCAGCAAAAGCAGGATTTGATTTGATTATTGCGGCAGGCGGCGACGGTACCATCAATGAGGTAGTTAATGGCGTGGCGAATCTGGATGAACGGCCTAAATTGGCCTTTATCCCAACTGGCACAACCAACGATTATGCGCGTGCTTTGAAGATTCCCATGGGAGATCCAGTAGCGGCAGCCCGAATTATCGAAAAGAACCAGACCATAAAGATGGATATTGGCCGGGCCTATGGCAACAAGTATTTTATCAATATTGCGGCAGCTGGAACCCTAACAGAGCTAACTTATAGCGTACCTAGCGAGGTCAAATCTCGCCTAGGCTACTTTGCTTATGTCGCAGAAGGAGCAAAAAAACTCCCTCGCTCTAAGTTCCGCAAGGTCCGTATCAAGCACGACCATGGAGTCTTTGAAGGGAAGATTTCGCTGATGTTTGCAGCTCTGACCAACTCTATCGGTGGTTTTGAAAAGCTAGCACCAGATACAAAATTAGATGACGGGAATTTTACCTTGATTTTGGTTAAGACAGCCAATCTCTTCGATATGCTGAGCCTGATGATGCAGGCTATCAATGGAGGTCAGCACGTTGGCGATATCAATGTAGAATACCTCAAAACAAGCAAGCTGCAGCTGGAAATTTTAGACAAAAAAGGTCCATTTATGTTGAATTTGGATGGAGAATACGGCGGCGATACGCCTGTTGAACTGGAAGTGCTGCACGGACATTTGGAATTTTTTGCCAATATCGATGAAATCAGTCAGACAGCCCTTTCAATAGAATAATTTTAGATAAGAGATGAAAGACATGCTAGACTATAAAGTCTTAGTCCATTACCACAATCCTACGGGAGATTATTTCTCCTATGATATGTGGCAGTGGCAAATAAACCAATGGGGAAAGGAAGCAGCCTTTTCCAAACTTGATTATTTTGGTATTCAGGGGGAATTAGCCTTTCAGACCTGGGAGCACTTGAATCAAGCCCACGTCATAATCAAACGATCGGACTGGTCTAGCCAGTCCTGTGACTATCATATTGATCTGTTGCCTCCGCATCTGGTGACAGAAATTTGGCTGATTGAGGGAGATGCCCAGGTTTACTATTCCCTGCAGGCAGCAACAACAAGTCATCAGTATTCACGTCGGCGTCCGCATAACTTTGATATGGCCCTGAGAACAGACTATTTCGATGAATGCTGGGGCTATCAAGGCTGGCTTGGACATCGTCAGACTGAGAAAGACCATACCTTCAAAGTCTGGGCACCGACAGCTAGGAAGGTAGAGCTGGTAGTCTATGAATCATCTGACAATCAAGCTCCTGTTTATAAAATCTTCTCCATGCAAAAAGGAGACCGATATTCTCACGACCATAAGGAAAACACCATCGGTGTCTGGTCAACTGAAATAGCAGAAGACTTGACCGGCAAGACCTATCATTATCATGTTAGCTTTGAATACCGCAATTTTTATACTCGCGATCCTTATACCATTGCGACCAGTCCAGATGGCAAGCGCTCAGTGATTCTTGGAGCGGATGAGACAGAAGTAGCTGGTTTTCAGGTTCGGCAGGGCAAAGAAGCTTTCTGGCGCTTGGATAATCCAAATCATGCAGTGATTTATGAGATGCACATTCGGGATTTGACCAAGTCGGAGACTTCTGGCGTGGATAGTCAGCTGCGCGGAACCTTCCTGAGCGCCTGTCAAAAAGGCACTACCAATCATCTAGGGCAAAAGACAGGCTTTGACTATATCTGCGATTTAGGCGTTAATGTTGTCCAGCTTCAGCCTGTCTCTGACCGTCACAAGGACTATGATGAAAATGGAGAGCTAATCTACAACTGGGGCTATGACCCACAGAATTATCATGCTCCGGAGACTAGCTTTTCTAGCAATCCTGCTGACCCAGCGCAGGCCATTCGTGATTTGAAAACGATGATTCAGGCCTACCATGATGCGGGGATTTCTGTGACACTGGATGTTGTTTACAATCACATCTACTCGACCTATGATTCGGCTTTTCAGGCTATAGTGCCGGATTATTACTATCGGATGAATCCTAACGGCTCTTTCCAAAATGGAACCGGAGTGGGGAGTGAGACGGCCAGCGAGCACGAGATGTTTCGCAAGTTTATGATTGACTCTCTGCTTTACTGGGTAGAGGAGTTCAATGTAGATGGCTTCCGCTTCGACCTAATGGGAATTCATGATGTGGAAACGATGAATGCCATCCGTCAAGCTATGGATAAGGTGGATCCACGAATCCTTCTCTATGGAGAAGGCTGGGATATGGGAACTGGCCTGAGACCAGAAGACAAGGCTAAGAAGGACAATGCTTATCAGTTACCGCGGATTGGATTTTTCAATGATACAGAGCGGGATGCTGTCAAAGGAGCAGAAGTTTATGGCGGCATCAAGGCTGGCTTTGTCAGTGGTCAGGCGACGGAGGATATCGTCGCTAAGTCTATTCTTGGCAGCAGTGAGCTAGGCAGCTATCGCAGTCCTGATCAAGTCCTTAACTACGTGGAGGCACATGATAATTTCAACCTGCATGATTTGCTTGCGGAGCTGCATCCCGAAGATGATGTTCTGACTCGCACCAAGCGGATTGAGTTGGCAACTGCTATGAACCTGCTCATGCAAGGCATGGCTTTCATGGAGCTGGGACAGGAATTCTCCCGTACTAAGCTCGTAGCTACGGGAGAGGACGGCCAAGTCCTTCACAGTGATCGTGAAAGGGCTATGAACAGCTACAATGCGCCAGATGCAGTCAATCAGGTGAATTGGAATCTATTGCAGGACCATCAGGAGAGCATTGTTTTTATCAAGGACATCATTCGCCTCAAGACAAACTGCAAGGCTTTTTCTTATCAGACCTATGAAGATATTTATAAGCATGTCTTTGTTCAATCAGCAGAGCAGGGCAGTGGCTTGATTATCTTTGAGATTAAGGACGACAAGCATTATCAGGTTATTTTTAATGCCAGCGGGCTTCCTTACTATCTGCCTAATGCAGATAAGCTGCGCCTCTTAGTAGGCAATAGTCGTCATAAGAAGCCTTTCTATGTTGAAAATCTGACGGTTTCTGTTTTTGAAGTTATTCAATAAGATATTAGCTACATGAAAAGCCTTAAGTCCATTGGACTTAAGGCTTTTGCCATCTATGGATTGGCTGTGGAACTAGAGCTGGAAGAGCTCGAGTCTTCTTGACTGCTGTCTTCGTCGCTGCTGCTAGTTTGGAACTGCTCTGGATGCAGTGCACGATAGCTTGGCGAATTAAAGAGGTCCACAGTGGAGACATTGCCTCGCTTAGAGTAAAGACTGGTTGATTGGTCGCCTTTTTCTTTTTCAATAGCCAACAAGGCTTTCATTGAATTAAGATAAGAGTAATCTTTAGGGTTGACCTTGCCTAAGTCATTTCCCTTGTAGAAGCGAATCAAGTCACCGGTTTGAATAGCGTCACTCATCTTCAGCTGAGTATTGGCGGCATTACGAATCTCATCCAGCTCCTTCTTGATGGTTTCGTCTGGATTGGTAATTTCCTCACCGGTCTGGGTGTAGTAAGTCCGTCCGTTGAAGCTAGTGTATTTTGGAGTGACAAAGTTATTGCTGGATCGGAATGCAGTGATTTGCTGATGCTGAGATGACAGCAGGTCTTGTCCAACTTGAAGGTAGTTCTTAGAGTCAATGCCCAGCAAATGCTCCAATGTTGGCAGCATATCCACTTGACCGCCGTAGGTGTCAATTATCTTTCCTTTGTCCATGCCAGGCACCACGACCATGTAAGGCACGCGCTGCATCATGGCATTGTCATAATTAGACCAAGTCTCAGAGGATTTGCCTACAAGAGGGGCCAAGTTAGGATTACGGGTTTGGGAAATTCCAAAATGGTCTCCATATAGAACGATAATAGAGTTGTCATAGAGGCCGGATTCTTTGAGATAGTCAAATAAGGACTTGACAGAAGAATCTAGATAGTTGGCAGTAGCAAAGTAGCCGTTGATGGTTTCATCCTTGGTCTTAGCCAGCGGGAAGCCAATCTCGTCACCAATCAAGCTAGTCGTGTAAGGATAGTGATTGGAAACCGTGATATACTTGGCATAGAAAGGCTGCTGCAGGTGTTCCAGATATTTGATGGAATCTTTCAGCATAATCTTATCGTTCAAGCCATACTGGAAGGAGTTGGTGTCGTCCTGCTTGGTAAAGTATGACGCGTCGAAGAAATAGTTATAACCCCATTGCTTGTAAGCTGTATTGCGGTTCCAGAAGCTTCCAGTGTTTCCGTGGAAAACAGCAGAAGTGTAGCCGCCATTTTTGGAAAGAATAAAAGGTGCAGCTTGCTGGGTATTGGTACCACCGTAGTTGACCATGAAGGAACCTTGGTTGAGACCGAAGAGCCCAGTTTCAATCATAGTTTCAGCATCAGAAGTCTTACCAGCCTTGACCTGGTTGAAGACATTGGAGAAAGCCAGAGTCGAATTGGAGTGGTAGAGGGAATTGAGGAAAGGTGTCACCTCGTACTCTTTCCCATCTGCCTGCAGCTTATAGTCAATCAGGAACTGCTGGAAGCTTTCCAGATGGACATAGATAACATTGCGGCCTTTGGCAATCCCGTAATATTCTGGATTAGGCTCCGCATAGTGGGATTGAATGTATTCTGTTACTGGTTCCAAGTCTTTTTCAGAAGCTTTGGAGCGATCACGATTGGCGGTATATGTCTGGTTGGCACTGTAACCTAGAAAGGCTGGCAAGCCCAGAGCTCGAACGACATAATAGTTGGAAAATCCACGTGACAAGAGCTCAGGCCGGTCAATTTCAGCCAAGAAAAGGTTGGCTGAGAAAAGCATGGCGGACAGGGATGTCACAGCAAAGCTGGCGCGCTTATTGAAAGGCCGGTCATCCATACGGATGTATTTCTTAAAGAATAAGAAGGCCAAAATCGGGAAATCAATCAGATAAAGAATGTCCCAAGGGCGGAAGAGCTCGAGTGCTGCTTCTCCAAGTCCAGCTGAAACGCTGCTAGAAGCCAGCATAGTGTTTACTGTGACAAAGTCACTGAACTCGCGGTAGTAAATGGAATTAGATACCAGCCAAGCAAAGAGGAGCAGATAGATTCCGAAGGCTAGGCTGTAGAATAATTTGGTTCGTTTTACATAAAGTGCTAGTCCTAGCAGCAAGAGGCTGATAGGGAAAGGGTTGATAATAGCTAAAAATACTTGATAAGCACCTTGAATATCGAGGTTGAAATCAATCGTGTAGGCCCACATGGTTTTTATCCAATAGAGGACCAGTAAAATCAAGACAAAACCTAGTCTCGTACTCATGAAATTGAGTAAATTCTTGGTTATTTTTTTCACAAAAAGTTACTTCCTTGTCTTATTTCCTAAAAATTTTCTCCTCTAAGTATAACATAATTACTCCAGTTAAGGAAAATTTGAGCCGCATTTGAGATATTTTAAATCGGCGAAATTGTAATATTCCTATGAAAGCCTTATCCTCTCTATAGAGAGGTTTATAGTCGTTTTGCACTCGTTTGTGACATCTTTTATTAACTCAAATGTAAAATATGTTTTGAGAATTTTCACAATCTT
>CAUVQK010000049.1:0-7059 GCA_963553705.1 uncultured Streptococcus sp. | reverse complement strand
TAATTCTTTTTGTAGTTGATGAGCCTTTTCAAAAATTTGGTTCAGCTCCTCATGACTAGCTTCAAACGGAGCCATTGTCATCAATCCCACAATTTGAACATTCTCTAATTTTTCAAGTTCAGGCAGGACAACTTCAAGTTCTTCAATCAAAAAGCCATGCTTGCTCTCTTCTTTAGAAATATTCACCTGCAGAAAACATTTAATCACATGTTCAGCCCGTTTGTCAATCTCCTTGGCCAATTTTACAGAATCTAAAGCGTGAAAGTAATCAACATAGTTAATCACATCCTTGACTTTTCTCCTCTGCAAACTACCGATCAGGTGCCAGGTCAGATTCTCATCTTTCAGAGCATGGTATTTATCTAGAAATTTATCTACCCGATTTTCTCCGATATGCTGAATACCTGTACGAACAAGCTCCTGAGTTGTTTCGCAGTCAACATATTTGGTAACTGCAATGATATTTACTGAATCTTTCAAACGCTGGGCTTGCTCCGCCGCTTGAGCGACGGATTGAAAGACCAACTCTTTATTGTTCTGCAAATTCATGATTTAGATTAACGATTTCTGAAGAACGGAGGTGTTTCCAACTCATCATCATCTTCATTAGTTTCTGCATAGCGCTCCACGCGGGCTGACGAACTTGGTTCAGCCTGACGAACAATCGCTTCGCGGCGAAGATCCCAATCACCAAAGGCTGAACCTTTAGGTGTATCCGTTCTTTGACGGCTTGGAGCCGGAATATCAACCGTTTCAGTCATATCAAAATTTCGTTCAAACTGCCCTGAGCGAACTTCGCGATTTGGCTCAACTTGCTGCGGACGGCTTGGAACAGTAGGCTGCTGGGTCTGACGAATACCGCTGACCTTTTCAACCTTGTCCTGACGTACACCAGTAGCCACAACAGTCACGCGGATTTCATCCTTCATAGACTCGTCAATAGCAGTACCGAGCCAGATGTTCACACCATGACCTGCTGCTTGGTTGACAATTTCTGAAGCTTCTTCTGCTTCAATCAGAGTCATATCTAATCCACCAGTAACGTTGACAATTACGTCCTCTGCGCCATCAATGGTTGTTTCCAAAAGAGGTGAGTAGATAGCTTTGCGAGCAGCTTCGATGACGCGTTCTTCGCCACTACCAACACCAATTCCCATCAAAGCATTACCCTTGTCTGCCATAACTGTTTTCACATCGGCAAAGTCAAGGTTAATCAGTCCTGGGCTGGTAATCAAGTCGGTGATCCCTTGGACACCTTGGCGAAGAACATTATCTGCTTCACTGAGTGCTTCAAGGAGCGGAGTCTTCTTGTCTACAATTTCAAGCAAGTTGTTATTTGAAATAATCAAGAGTGTATCTACATGCTCGCGAAGTTCGTTGATTCCTTCTACTGCAAAGGTTCCACGCTTGCTTCCTTCAAAACCGAAAGGACGTGTAACTACAGCAACAGTCAGAGCACCAACATTTTTCGCGATACGAGCAATCACTGGAGCAGCACCTGTCCCAGATCCACCACCCATACCAGCAGTGATGAAGACCATATCTGCTCCTTGCAGAGCTTCAGTCAGGACTTCTTCACTTTCTTCAGCTGCCTTGCGGCCAACTTCAGGCTGACCTCCAGCACCGAGTCCGCGAGTCAGCTTAGGACCGAGCTGAATAACTGTTTCAGCTTTGGCACTGCTAAGAGCTTGAACATCTGTATTTGCTGCGATGAATTCAACACCAGCAACACCTTCATCAATCATTCGGTTGATGGCATTACCGCCACCTCCACCGACACCAATAACTTTAATTACTGCGCCTTGTGCAGCAGCAGCGTCAAATGAAAATGTCATATTCTCTGTATTCTCCTTAATCAAACATTTTGCCAATTAGGTTGCGCATCCGATCTGTAATACCGGTTTTTGGTTCTTGGTTTGGCACATCAGCACTGGCAACTGGAACTTCTTGGACCGGATCCTCGGGAATCTCATCAGCTGGTTGAGGTTCAAAGCGTGGTACTGACTGAGCAGGACGCTCAAAGGATACAGGTCGATGGCGCAGTTGCTCATCACCATGAACAGCAACCTGAGCCAGCATATCCACATCTGTTAAATTTCCGGCATACTCTGATAGGCTGATAACATGTGCAAAGGCTGGATTGCGAATTCCGATTTGATTTGGCACATAAAGCTTGACATTCACGCCAAACACTTCCTGAGCCAGCTCAACCACTCCTGGAAGAATAGCTGCTCCACCGATAATCACAATGCCGCCTGGCAACTCGAGAAGATGCCTTCTATCCAAATCGCGTTTGATTTGCTCAAAAATATGTTGGATACGAGCAGAAATAATTTCAGCCAGATACTTTTCAGTTACTTCAACCGGCTCAATCTCTCCAATCACTTCTACTTGGAAAGACTCTGTGCCAGCTTCAGGAACATAAGCAGAACCATAGTTAAACTTGAGACTTTCAGCTAACTTTTGCGAAGTCTTCAAAACCTTGGAGATGTCCTTGGTTACGTAGTCGCCGCCTTCTTGGTATATATTCGTATATTGAAGCTCTTGACCTTTAACAGAAGCCACTGTAGTTTGACCGCCGCCCATATCAATAACAGTTGCGCCAAACTCACGTTCCCCTTCGTTCAAGATTGACTTAGTCATAGCCAATGGGGAGATAATTACGTTCTCAAGCTGAACTCCCGCGCGCTCCACTGTCTTACGAAGGTTATGCAGGATAGTCCGTGGTCCAGTGTAGAGAAGACCACGCATTTCTAAACGAATCCCCATCATGCCACGTGGGTCACGAATCCCTTGGAAACCATCCACTACAAACTCTTCTGGGATGAAAGTAATCACTTCACGGTCAGGAGTCATACTCTTAGTCAGAGCAGATCTAACAACATTCTCTACATCTGTATCTGTGATTTCCTTAGAATCACTAGTCACAGGAATCATGCCCTGAGTTGGCTCAATCTGTAAGAGATTAGCCGGAAGTCCGACGTTAACTAAACCAATTGAAATGCCTGCCTTTTCTTCTGCTTGAGAAATAGCTGTCTTAATGGCAGCAGCAGCAGCCTCAATATCAACAATAATTCCATCTTTAACGCCAGCACTTTTTGCGTTGCTGACCCCAATAACATTCATTTCATCGTTGATGTGCTCTGCCACCAACACTTTAATTGAGCTAGTTCCTATATCTAATCCAGTAAAAAAGCCGTCTCTAGCCATTACACCAGTCCTCTCTATCTTCCATGTTTCCGGTCTATACTAATAACGCTAAAAATTAGAGTTACCCAAGCTTTATTATAACATAAAGAAACTGAAAATGCGCAGTTTTTCTACATATAATTTAGCGATTTTCGGTATTTACCGGGTTTTCTGTCGAATTTTGCGGCTCTGCAGGTTCTTGTTCCTGACTTTCTGTCACCTGCTCAGCCGCTTGCTCTGTTTGCTGTCCCGTCGATTCCTCTTCTGTTTTCTGCTTTTCTTCGTCAGAAGAAGACGACTCGTTTTGAGCTCCTTCAACATAACTAAAAATCCCTGCTTCCATATCTACAACACTAGGTACATCCTCTTCCAACTGCGATTGGATTCCCTTGTAATATGGCAATTTTTTGGCGATATGTGAAATTGGTACCAAGATTTTATTGCCATCATGCATGGTCAGCGTAACCAAGTCCGGTGTCACCTTACTTGGAGTCAGCTGAACTGTCTTAATATTTTTCTTAACCGAAGCCGGTACCTTTTCAATTTGAAGGGCAAATTCCTTAATCAATTTTTTATCTGAAAACTCTATCGAAATATGGGTTTCTGGCAAAGAATCTGCAGCAGTCGGGTCCGAAATAACCTGCCCATTTGTCAGAATAGGATAGTACTGCCCGCCCTCATGCAGATAGGCCAGAACTCCGTACTCCTTGACCTTTACCTGAAAAGTAATGGGAAACTGATAAGCCATCTCCAGATTGTTAATCCAAGGACTAGAAGCTTTCATATTGCGGATATGATTGCCACCGTTGATAAAGGTCGTTAAAGTATAGTCCTTCTCGTCAATCTTACTGCTTTTGAGCAGGTCTTCCTGACTGACCATTTGATTCCCTGAAAATTTGATTGTCTTCATGGTCGCTAGTGGCGTCAAAAAATAAACTGACAGGAGAAAAATCAAGCCACTGCCCAGCAAAACCGGCAGCGCTCGATAAATATGAATCCTCGAGATGCGAACCTTGGTAGCTTCTTTTTCTGCCTTTTTCTGAAGTTTCTCCAGTTTATTGCGCTCTTTCTCGCTCAATTCGCTCTCTAGCTCAGCTTCAGATGAGTCATCTTCCAAATATTCTGTTTCTTCCTCTTCATAAGATGAGTCATCTTCTTCCGTCTTTTCAACTATTTCTCCGCCTTCGATTGAGTCCCCAGCTTCAGCTTCTTTTGCTTCCTCTTCTCCCAGCTCCTTTTGTTTGCTGGCCTCTTCCTGAGCCTTCTTTTCAAGATATTCTTTGTTTCGTTTCTGCCATTCAGAGAGGGGCTCACTTACCTCTTCCTTTGGCTCGTCATGGTTTTTCTTGCTCATTTCTTTCCTTTGTCAATATCCGCTTTCAATAAAGCATAAAATTCATCTACAGACTTGATTTCCTGGGAATTTTGCATAGCTTGATGGTAAGTAGCTTGGTTAGCCAAAAGGTCATCAAGTGCTGTCTGTAAATTGCTCATATCCAGCTGTTCTTCTGCCAACTGTTTGGCATATCCCTTTTTCACAAAATAATCCGCATTTTCAATCTGATCTCCGCGGCTAGCTTCGCGTCCCAGAGGAACGATGATGTGCAGCTTAGCCATGGCCAAGAGCTCAAAGATTGTATTGGAACCGCCGCGAGTCACCACTACATCTGCCAAGTCCATCAAAGGCTGGTAGAGGTCGGTCACATAGGCTCTGCGAAAGAGACGGTCAGACAGAACATCCAAATTTGCATCGCCTGTCAGATTGATAACGTTGTAGCGTTCGGTCAGCGCAGCTTGATTCTGGCTGACAAAGTCATTAAAGACCTTAGCACCAGCAGAACCACCGACAAAAAGCAGGGTTGGCAGCTCTTTATCAAAATACTGACGGATTTCTTCTAGTTCCTGCGGTAGGACTGACTCTTGACTGCCGACCTTAGTCACAGCACCGACATGCTCAATCTTGGTTAGACTAGAGCTTTGCTCAAAGGTTGCATACATCTTGGTCGCACACTTATAGGCGATTTTATTGGCCAAGCCAATGGATAGATCCGACTCATGAACATAGACGGGCACTCCGGACAGTCGGGCTGCAATCACGGGCGGAACGGACACAAAGCCTCCCTTAGAAAAGAGCGCCTGCGGCCGTACCTTGAGCATGATGCCCAGCGACTGGAAAATCCCCCAGACGACCTTAAAGCCATCCAACAGATTCTGCCATGAAAAATAGCGACGAAGCTTACCCGTAGCTACCGAATGGAAGGTCACGTCCAGTCCAGACTTTTGGATTTCCTGATATTCAATACCATGCTTATCGCCAATATAGTGTACCTGCCAGCCTTCTTTGATAAATTTCGGAATCAGGAGAAGGTTGAGGGTCACATGCCCGACTGTTCCTCCGCCTGTAAATACAATCTTTTTCATCTTAACCTTTTAATTCTTCAAATGCAGCGAGAAACTCATCGCCACGGACTTCAAAATTACTATACATATCCCAGCTGGCATTGGCAGGACTAAGCAAGACAATATCTCCTGGCTTCGCTTGATCAAAGGCCTTATGAGCTGCATCCCGGACATCAGTCGCATCCAGATAAGAAACACCAGCCTGATCAGCTGCTCTCTTTACACGCGGAGCTGATTGTCCTAAGATAACCATTTTCTTGAGTCCTTTGAGGTCAGGCACTAACTCGTCAAATTCATTGCCACGGTCCAAGCCGCCTGCAATCAGAATCACCTTGCTATTGTCAAAACCAGATAGAGCTTTCTGTGTTGCCAAGATATTGGTAGACTTGCTGTCATTGTAAAAGGCAACCTCATTTACACGCCCCACATACTGGAGACGGTGCTTAACACCCCCAAAAGCTGACAAGACTTCTTTGATCGTCTGATTGTCAATACCACGCAGCTTGGCTACTGCAATCGTAGCCAGAGCATTTTCAATATTGTGGCTGCCAGGAACGCCGATTTCGGCCGCCTGCATAATCGCCTCTCCGCGGAAGGTCAAGACATCACCCTCTAAATAGGCACCATCCACCTTTTCAGTCGTTGAAAAAGGCACAACAGTTGCCTTGGTCTGGCTAGCCACTTTCTTGGCCCAGTCCTGATTGAAATTCAAAACCAGATAATCTTCAGCTGTCATGTTTTTCTGGATATTCCACTTAGCCGCTGCATATTCCTCGACAGAGCCGTGATAATCCAAATGTGTCGGCATGAGATTGGTGATAACAGCGATTTGCGGATGAAAAGTTTCAATTCCCATCAACTGGAAGGAAGACAGTTCCATGACCAGCGTATCCTTGCTGCTGGCTGTTTGGGCTACCTGACTAGCAGGAAAACCGATATTACCAGACAAGAGACCATTCTGACCGCCAGCCGTCAAGACTTGCGCAATCATGGTTGTGGTCGTCGTCTTACCATTTGAACCAGTAATACCAATAATCGGCGCTTCAGAAATCAGATAAGCCAACTCGACTTCAGTAATGACTGGAATCTTCTTCTCCAGAGCTCGAACGACCATGGCATTATCATAAGGAATACCCGGATTTTTCACCATCAGTTCAAAGTCTTCGTCCAGTAGCTCCAAAGGATGGCCTCCTGTCACCACTTTTATACCTTCTTCTAGCAAAGATTGGGCAGCAGGATTTTCCTCGAAAGGTTTACCGTCATTAACCGTCACGATGGCTCCTAATTTATCTAAAAGGCGAGCTGCTGACTCACCCGACTTGGCCAATCCCAGAACCAAGACCTTTTTATTGGCAAAATTTGCTATATTTTTCATAAGCAACCTCTTCCATTCATACTTCATTCTATTTTACCTTTTTTTGTGGAAATAAAAAAGTCATAGGAGTCTTTTATTTTCGACTGTAAGCAAGT
>CAUVQK010000048.1:0-7085 GCA_963553705.1 uncultured Streptococcus sp. | reverse complement strand
GATTGGCACAAAACTTCGCTGCCCTCAAAGCACTGGTCAGCACTGGTATCCAAGCCGGACACATGAAATTGCAAGCCAAGTCTTTAGCATTACAGGCTGGAGCCAAGGACGAAGAAATTGCTGCTGTAGCCAGTCGCTTAACAGCCCAGAAGACTTTCAACTTAGCTGCTGCTCAGGAAATACTAGCTGACTTGCGAAAACAAGACAAGTAAAAAGGCCGTTAAGGCCTTTTTTGTATGTCTTTATGCTATTTATTGATTCTGTTCTTGAGCTTCTTTTAGCCGACCGTAGAGTAGATAGGGTACAGATTTTAGTTCTTCTAGGCTTCGGCAGGACAGGGCGCACATGATGAGGCGCAGATCCGATTTCCAGCCTTCTACAATATCAATAACCTCTTCCACCGAGTGATTTTCCACCAACTCCAGCACGGTACGAGAAAGGCCAACCGCCTTGGCTCCTAAGACCAAGGCTTTGATCATATCCAAAGGATGGCGGACACCTCCACTAGCCAATAGTTCGACCTCATCGCGCAATGGCTGAAGCACCAACAGGCTCTGCAGAGTAGATTGTCCCCAATCATTGAGGTAATCACGATTGCCACCCCTCTGATTTTCAATATAGGCAAAGCTAGTGCCACCCCGGCCGGAAATATCAAAAGTCTGAATTCCAAAGAAGCGCGCTTCTTCGACAGTAGAGCAATCCATGCCAAAGCCAACTTCTTTAAGAATTAGAGGGACTTCTAATCGCTGACTATAATCTGCCAAGTGCTGGCTCCAAGAACGAAACTCCCGCTCGCCCTCTGGCATTAGCAATTCCTGCATGAGATTGACATGGACCTGCAAAAAGAGGGGCTGCAAATCAGCTATCGCCTGCTGGGCGGCTTGATAAGGCTTGTCCAAGCCGATATTGGTAGCCAGCAATAAATTAGGCCGACCAGCCGCCACCCGATAGGAAGGATCAGAAGGATTCTTCAAGGCTGCACTGTAAGAGCCAGTCACAAAAAGAAGGCCGCAACTTTCAGCTACTTGAGCCAGCTTTTCATTGATTTGACCGCCTTTGTGACTGCCACCAGTCATGGCATTGATGTAAAAAGGAAACTCCCAGTCACGGCCAGCAAAGTGAGTAGATAGGTCTATCTCTGCCAAATCATACTTGGGCAGAGAACGGTGAACCAGTTCCATTTCATCAAAACTGTTGTAACCCGGACGCTGCTCTAAAGCGTATTTGATATGGTCGTCCTTACGATTCTGGCTCATCATGGCCCATCCTTTCTCTGTATAATAGCTCAATACCAGCTTCTTGCCAGGCTTGAATCAGTTGCTTGCTAGACGCGGCATCAAAGCTGAGAGCAATCCCGCAGTCGCCACCGCCGGCACCACTGCTCTTAGCCACGCAGTTCAGTCCATCTGCCGCTTCTTTTAAGACTTTCAGCCTGTCTGTATAGATAGCTGGGCTGAGCCTTTCTAAGAGCTGGCTAGCCTTTTCCAGACTAGACTGAATAACGTACTTCTCTCCTGCTAATAAAGCTCTCTCCAAAGCATCAACCTGAGTCCTACTGCCTGTCAAAAAGGATTCTGAAATAGCGGACTTTACCTTATTGACCAAATCCTTAGAGATAGCTGGCTGCTTGGTCCATCCAACCAGAAAATCCATGGCTAAGCAAGGCTTAATACTACGAATTTCAAAACCCCAATCCTCTGCTAACAGCTGTGGCAAATCAACTTTGTCTATACGTTTGCGGACCAGCTCTCTATCAAAAGACCGGTAGTAAATCATGTCTTCATAAGCAATGCAGGCTAGATCTCCCATGGAGCCATTGTCTCCGCGCCTGAGGAGGACGTAGGAAGCCAGCTTAAAGAGTAGCTCTGGCTCTAAGTCCAGCTCATAAAGTGCTGCCAAAGCCTTAAGTGTCAGAATAACAACACTACCGCTGGAGCCAATCCCGAACTTCTTGCCTTCTCTTTCCATCTTGCCACTAATCTTCAGAGAAAAAGGCTGAAGTTGGTAGCCTAAGGCTAGCAAATAAGTGTTCATAACCCCTACCGCCTCCTGAATCAAGGCATAATCAGGGTCTGACTCTAGGTTAGCGCTGTGTTCAAACATATCTGATGTCAAGCGATAGGCGGAGGCTGCCTGGATTTCCGCCGTCATATAGATAGGAATGGCCTTGATAATGGCCGGCTGACCGGTCGTCAGCACTGCATATTCACCCGCCAGATAGAGCTTGCCGCAGGTTTGGACTCTTGCACTAGTCTTCATCTGACAAGTCCTTTGTTTTGGAGACGATAAGCCGGTAGTCCTTCTCAAAAATAGCCACCAGATGGTCTAGGTCTTCCTCCAAGCAGAGCACCTTAACATTTGGCCCCGCGTCCATGGTAAAGTAGCAACGCTCGCCCTGCTCCCGCAGCTTTCTGACAGCATCCATAGCTTGGTAGGACTCCTCTGTCAGATAAGAAAACGGCGGATAAGCTTTCTCTGTCGTAGCATGCATCCGAAGAGCATTTTCTTCCGTCAGCTGACCAACCTTGGTAAAATCATTGTCCTGCAAATAGCCTAGCATAGCCTGATAATCCAAGGCAGACTGGGCAATCCAATCTGGGAAAATCGTGGAAGTTTTGGCACAGAGCTCCATACCGTCGCGGCTGGAAATGGGCTTTTTCTCATCGTGCAGAACCAGCATAATCATGGCTAGTTTCAAATCCGTCTTGACTGGATAAATGGCCCCACTGTCCTTATCCCAGGCCGCTAGCGGACCAAAGAAAGACCGAGCTGATGACCCAGAAGCAAACTTAGCCAGCTGGGCCAGCTCTTGCGTCTGATAGCCCGTCTGAAAATAAGCATTGCAGGCCTTGACTAGGGCAGATAGACCGCTGGAGCTGGAAGACAGACCCGCTGCTGTTGGCATATTATTGCTGGTATCAACGCGGACAAAACCATCTTCTGGAGAGCGGAAGCGGTCAATAATCTTACTGATTTTGGCATGTTCTGCCGGACTTTGCAGCTGGCTGTCAATATAAAACTCATCTCCAGTCGCTGTATCCGGCAAAGGACTCAGCTGGGTCTCAGTATACATATTTTCCAGTGTCAGCGAGATACTGCTGGTAGACGGAATCATCTTTTCTGCATCTTTCTTCCCCCAATATTTGACAATTGCAATATTGGCATAGGATTTGACACTTACAGGCTTTCGATCCATGTGTTAATGGCCCCTTTCTCTCTCAATACGGCGGCTAAGGCCTCCGCCTGACTTCTTTCTCCTACAAGAGCAATGACACAGCCGCCCAGACCACCGCCGCTCATTTTAGCTCCCAAAGCTCCGTTTTCAAGAGCTGCCGATACCAGCTCATCTGCTTTCTGGCAAGAAACCCCTAGCTTGGCTAGCTTCTCATGAGCCTTGGTCATAGCTTGTCCCATTGTCATCAGGTCCTTGATAGAAATGGCTTTCTCAAGGATTTTCGTTAAATTCCCCAATTCCTGAAGCAAGGGCAGAGCCTTTTGACCCTGACTTTCTACAGCACGGATAGCTTCGCGGGTATGACCGTGAATGCCTGTATCTGCAATGACTAAAAAGGCATCCAGATCCAGCTCTATTTCACTGAAACCGAAATTGCGGATAAACTTAATAGCTACATCACTGAGGCAGGTCTTGGCATCAAGGCCACTGGGATTCATATGGGCAATCATCTCTGCCCGATTGGCTAGAATCTCCAGTGTTTGGTCATCCAGTTCTTCCTCAAAGTAGTCAAAGACCGCCCGAATAGCCGCAATACTAACTGCGGCTGAAGACCCCATCCCCCTCTTCTCAGGGACCATGGATTCCACCTGACAGCGAATCTTAGACCCCTGCCGACCTAGATGTTCTAGACAGGCAAAAACAGCCATAGACAGCGTATCCTCGGCGTAGAGGGTCCAGGCCCGCTCAGACGGAAAGACCTGACAGGTCACTTCAATACGATTAAGGGGCAGGGAAATGGCCGGATAGCCATAGACCACCGAATGCTCTCCCATTAAAATAATTTTACTATGTGCCTTGCCGACACCGATTTCTTTTGTCATATTCTTCTCTTGTCTGTAGATTCTCTCTATCTTATTTTAATATACTTTGGCAAAAAAAGCGATTTTTATTAAGAGAAAATCACTGGGGCTAGAGACCGATATTTATATAGGCAGATACGATAAAACTCCGGGGCTTGCAGCCGGAGTCTTTTAAAGTTCTCTTCTTATCAGGTCCATCAGCTGGTTACGATCCAAGATCCACTGAGCCCGCTCGTCTTTTTCATAGGTCCGGTTGGATAGTAAAATAGCCGCCTTTTGCTCCTTGCGATTATACATAATAAAGGTTCCCGTGTAGCCAGTATGGTCCAGCCAGCAGCCCTCTAGATTCCAGGCTAGACTACGTCTTTTGCCAGGCTCCTTGGAAAAATTCTGGGTCAGATTGGCCGCAAAGTCATCCTGCAGATAATGTTCCAGAAATATTTCCAAATCCTTGATAGTTGAAAATAAGCCAGCGCTGCCAGCATGGACACCCAGTACACGCGCCTTGGGATCATGAACCTGACCATCCTGGACACCGCGAACGGTCGGCACAGCCCCTGGAACTGGTCCAAAACTAGTCTTAGCCAAACCCCAAGGCTGGAAAATCTGACTTTGAAAAATCTGATCCAAGGACTGACCGTAGATTTCTTCCAACATAAAGCCCAAGAGCAGAAAATTCACATCCGTATAGCGGAAGGTCTTATCTTCAAGCACTGTCAAATGATTGAGCGCTGCTTTCAACTCAGGAGCTGCCAGCTGATCACGATTGGGAATAAAGGGATCTAGTCCTGATGTGTGGGTCAAGAGCTGACGCAAGGTCACATCTTCTTGATGGAAGGCCGGATAGTAATGCTGCAAGGGCAAATCCAGCTCCAGCTTGCCCTGATTATACAAAAAGGCTGCCAGAGTACCAACTCCGACCACCTTACTGACGCTAGCCAAGTCATAGACCAAACCCGCTTGAGTGGCCTTTCCATCTTCCGGAGCAGCTAGACCAAAGTAGAATTCCTGCCACCGGCCAGCTTGGTACAAGGCCAGACTAGCACCGGGATAGATACCATCTTTTAGCTGTTCTTTGATTTTACTGATGATGTTTTCTAGAGTCATGCTTCAAACCACAATTCAATCTTACTAAAATCCTGACTCAGCAGGAACTTATCTGACTTAGGTACAAAGACCTCGTGTCCTTCAAAGATAGGACGCAGCGCAGCGGTTTCTAAACGATTGACTTGAGCTTTGAGCATGGTTAAGTCCCAAGTTAGGGCATTGTCTGCCTGCAAGTCTTGACCCTCTGCTTCTATAAAGGTCAGAAAGTCCAGCGCATTTTCAATCTTGCTGTAAAATTCTTGGGCTTCATTGGCATTAGGTACACGAATTTCTACCGTCTCTATCTCAAATTGACTAAGACCGATGAAGTCCTCTTGCTTTTCAAATTCAGAATCCGCCGTGACTTCTTGCAGATTTGCTCTATTCTCTTCTGCATGCAGAAGAACTAGATCGCCCTCTGGTGACAGAGCTTCAAAAGCATAGCCTTTCTCTCCTTTATACAGCTTAGTCCAAGCAGGCTTTTGAGCCAATAGCGACTCGATTTCTTTAGCATCTGCTACCTTGACAACGATTCTGGCTAATTTTTTAGGACCTTTGACTCGCCGCGACCGCATACTAGGCGATTCTTCCAGCTGCAGTTTCTCAGTCTTGGTCTGATCTCCCAAGGACAGAAAAGCAGCTTCCTCTAAAAGGGCCTTCATGCCCAGCTGATTTACAAAAAATTCTTGATTTAAATGACGATTATTGATCTTTAATACAGGGATAATTCTAATAATATGATTCGCGCTCATAATTCCTCCAAACCATTTTATTGTAATGGATTTTCATCTTTTTGACAAGAAATTATGCGCAAATAAACAATTTTTAAAACAAGAAGGACTTGGATTTATTGGTAAACGGTCTGAGCAATGACCCTTAGAGATAGTGAAATAAATATAAAATTGCCAAACTTGTATTTTCCTCTTTACCTTCTCTGTCGTTCGAAAAAAGAGTTGAGGAAATCCCCCAACTCTAATCTTATGTGCTTATCCGTAGATTGTTTTAAACAAGAGGACCGCTGTAATACCTGCAAGAATCGGTGCCACAACTGGAACCCAAGAATACCACCATTTTGAATCACCCTTGTGTTTGCCCAAAACAGATTCTGGCAGGATGAAGTGGAGGATACGAGGTCCAAGGTCACGAGCTGGGTTCAGTCCTGGTCCTGTAGGGCCTCCCAGAGAGGTTACCAAAGCCATTACCAAGAAACCAAGTGCTAAGTGAGCGACTGAAAGGCTACCAACTTGGAATGGTGCAACTTGATCTTTAGCCTGAGATATTGCAGCAGCAATCTGTTCTTTAGGAACTGAAGTCCCTTGTGCTGCCATCTGAGCAGCTTGCGAATTGATAGTTGCTTCAGCTTTGCTCAACAATTCTGCTCCAAAGAAGTTCTTGGTCAAGCCCATAGCAGCAAAGAAAAGAACAAAAGAGCCAACAAATTCATTGATAAAACCATTGAACAAGGCTGCTTTACGTGATTCAGGTGTGCCATGGTCTAGGCTAGAGATAGTAGAGAAAGTACCTAAGATATTGTTAGGATTTTCAGTTTTCAGATAGTAAGGACGGTGGGTCGCAACGACCAAGGCCTGTCCGAAGATAGCTCCCAAAATCTGCGCTGCAATGTATGGTGCAACCTGTGCCCAAGGGAAATAACCGCTGACAGCAAGTCCCAAAGTAAAGGCAGGGTTGATATGGTTACCGGACACATTACCAAACATCAAAGCTGGAATCATAACCCCCATACCGTAACCGACAGCGATGACCAACCAACCGCTCTGGTGTCCCTTAGTTCCTTTTAATTCAACGTTGGCAACAGCTCCGTTCCCCAAGACAATGAGGATAGCTGTTCCTAAAAATTCTGTGGCGTATTTAACGACCCATTCGAAATCCATTTAGTGATACTCCTTAAATATTTTTTAGACAAAGTCTATTTTATCAAGTATAATGGATAATGTAAAGGTCAT
>CAUVQK010000047.1:0-7126 GCA_963553705.1 uncultured Streptococcus sp. | reverse complement strand
TTGGCTTGTGCGTTGCCTACATAGCCTCAAAGACCCCTCATAAAAATCTAGTTGCCTTCCTTTTTTCTCTCTTCTTGCTTTTGGGGCTGGCAACAGGCAGTATGTGGGCTATGAGAGCCGGACTGTCAGCAGAAAATGTTGGTCTCTTGCTTACTAAGCAGCTGACTTCTCTTTATCCTCCGGCAAGCTTGTTTTTTAACCTTCAGCATTTTTGGTGGGCTAGTCTTCTGTTGATACTTATATCGTTTGCGCTGACAGGACTTTTTCTAAGGTATTTAAGTAGAAATTATTTAAAAATGAATCAGATGATAACTGGGGTGAAGTCAGAAAGCAAAGTCTATAGAAGCTGGCAGAAGTCTCCCTTTATGGCTCTTTATAGGAGAGAAATTGCGAATTTTATGAGTTCCTATCTTTATATGCTCAATAGAGGACTGGGAACCATTTTAATCATCGTTTTAGCCATCTCACTTTGTTTTATGAGCCCTGATGTCCTCTTTTCTTCGATTGGACTCAGCGATAGCCGAGAATTTTTACTCCTATTACTGGCTGGCTGTCTCAGTATTTCCAATCCTGCGGCTGTCAGTATTTCCTTAGAGGGTGAAGAGATTTGGCTGCTTCAGACGCTCCCAGTCTCTATAAGGCAGATAATGATGGCAAAGCTGGCCTTGACGGTGTCCTTACACTTCACAGTCTTGCTGCTGGGCTTGCCTGTTCTGGTTTGGCGTTTCTCGCTAGGAGGATTGCAAGTAGTGGATTTGTTCCTTATTTCACTGGCTTATTCTCTATTTACAGCTCTTCAGGGACTTGTGGTTAATTTTCATTATCCTAAGTTCATCTGGGACAATGAAATGATTGTTATTAAGCAAAGTTTTGCGGCTATCTTATCTGGAGTGATAGGCATCTTGGTTCTTGTGTTTCCTCTTTGCTTATCCTTACTATTTGGTATGGACTTGGAGATTTCGCTGCGAGTTTCAGCTTTTGGACTTTTGCTTTTGGCAGCCGTCCTTTATAGGCATTTAATAAAACAAGGATATTTTAAGGAGGTCCATAGCTAATGAAAAAGAAAGATTTATTCGTTTTGTTTTTCTTAGCAGTAATCATATTTTTGATTATCTGCCTGCTGCCAGAGCAGGTTCCCATTCATTTTAACAGCGCAGGAAAGGCGGACTTTGTTGTCAATCGCTTTTGCTTGATTCTCAGTTTACCCATTCCCTACTCTCTTTATTGGAAATATTTCCGAAGCAAATCAAAAAGAGGTCACTGACCTCTTTTTGTGTGATATTAATATCTCGTCGGTCCCATAGTCGCGCTCTTGATGTTGAAGCGTTTCTTGAGATAAAAACGCAGGGCTAGGGTAATAGCGCCGACAATAGCAACTACGACATTGGACAGGCGGGGATTGAGGAATTCAGGCAGGAGACTAGTCAATACGATGGACATGCTCCAGAGGAGAATAGCCGCTGCCATGGTCAGGATAGACTTGAGCAGTTTAGGGCGCTGGCTACGGTCCTTATCTGGTCCGTAGAAACGGTAGATAAAGTGGTAGAGGGCATAGAAAGAAAGGCCACCGACGATGCTTCCAAGTACGAGAGTTGTCAGTCCATAGACAGATGGCTGAGAGGAAGCCAGATTGACGATAGAGGTCAGGAGGGTAAAGAAACCAAAGATAAAGAGGACAGAGTCCAGCATCATCCATTTAGGATCGTCATTTTCCTTTGGATGCTCGGCATCATAGCGCTCTTTTGCGGTCAAAGAAGCTGCCCAAGTAGTTGGGGCTCCGTAAAGGCCGCGGGCAGTGATTCCCTTGGTTTGATTTTCCAGGATTTCCGGTAGAATACCTTCTAAGATAGTCTGGATTTCCTGATCAGACTTGCCGTCTTGTAAGAGCTGGTTAGTCGCGATATGGATAAATTCTTTGTTTTTTTTGCTGAGTTTGTCGAGGGATACTTGTGACATAGGCGTTCTTTCTAAAGGTTAAAATAGTTTTTTGTGCATGAGATAAGCCATGACCGAAGCACTCATGGCAAAGGCGATGAACATGATAATCCAGAAGGCATGTGGCTCACCGTTGAGAGGCAGTTCATTATTTTTGAAGTTCATCCCATAGGCTGAGAAAATCATGGTCGGGATAGACATGACGATGGTCACCAGAGCCAAGGCTTTCATGATATTGTTCTGATTGTTAGAAATGATAGAGGCAAAGGTCTCTGTCATACTGTGGAGGATGTTGCCGTAGATATCAGCCATTTCAATGGCCTGCTGGGTCTCAATCAAGGTGTCTTCCAGCAAGTCCTCGTCTTCCAGATATTTCTTGATATTGCTAGTAGAGCTGGTCAGCTTCTTAATCACGCGCTCATTTGTCTTAAGGGAGGCCTTGAAATAGACGATGGTCTTTTCCAACTCCATGAGCTCAATCAGTTCTTCATTTCGTGTGGACTTGTGCAGTTGGCTTTCAATCTGCTCACTCTTACGGTCAATGGAGCGCAGGGCTGTCAGATATAGCTCGGCATTGTGGTAGAGAATCTGAAAGATAAAACGTGACTTCATAAAAGTATAGAAGTTACGCAAGCGCCGGTGGATGAAGATATCCAGCAGAGGTAATTTTTCCAAACAAGTGGTAATAATCGCCTCTTCCGTGATGATAATACCAAGGGGAATCGTGACATAGTAAGTCTGGTTATTCCGCTCCTCAGTGATGGGCACGTCAACGATGATCAGTGTGTACTCATCTTCGATGGTGACCCGAGACATTTCTTCCGCATCAAGCGGCGCTCGCAGGTCAGTGATGTCAATGCCAAAGGCGTTGGCGATTTCGATTGATTCGCTCTGGGAAGGATTGACAAGATTGATCCAAGTGCCTGATTCGAGCGCATCAATCTCTTTGAATTCTGTCGTAGTAGATAAAAAGACTTGCTTCATGATCTTTTTCCTTCCCAGAGTGTTTTTTGCATACCGTACTATTATACTACAAATTCGGGCTTTTGGGGCAAAAGTTTGCAGAAAAATTTGTTATAATGGAGAAGGTTTATAAGTGAAACGAGGTCAAGATGCAAGATAAAATTGTGATTCATGGAGCGCGAGCTCATAATTTAAAAAATATTGATGTAGAAATTCCACGGGACAAGCTAGTTGTGGTGACCGGTCTGTCCGGTTCGGGTAAGTCCAGCCTAGCTTTTGATACCCTCTATGCTGAAGGGCAACGTCGTTATGTAGAAAGTCTGTCGGCCTATGCTCGGCAGTTTTTGGGCAATATGGAAAAGCCGGATGTAGATTCGATTGATGGTCTCAGCCCGGCTATTTCCATCGACCAGAAGACGACCAGCAAAAATCCGCGCTCAACAGTGGGAACAGCTACCGAAATCAATGACTACCTGCGCCTGCTCTATGCTCGTGTTGGGACGCCATACTGTATCAACGGTCATGGAGCTATTACGGCTTCGTCTGTCGAGCAGATTGTTGACAAGGTTTTAGAATTGCCAGAGCGTCAGCGGCTGCAGATTTTAGCGCCGGTCATCCGCAAGAAAAAGGGCCAGCATAAGACCGTTTTTGACAAGGTTCAGAAGGACGGCTATGTCCGTGTTCGCGTGGATGGAGATATTTACGATGTGACGGAAGTGCCAGAGCTTTCTAAGAGCAAGCAGCATGATATTGAGGTCGTAGTAGATAGAATTGTCATCAAGGAAGGGGTGCGCAGCCGACTCTTTGACTCAGTCGAAGCAGCTCTGCGGATTGCTGAGGGGTATGTGGTGATTGACACCATGGACGGTCAAGAGCTGCTTTTTTCTGAGCACTACGCCTGTCCAGTCTGTGGCTTTACAGTCCCAGAACTGGAGCCACGCCTCTTCTCTTTCAATGCGCCTTTCGGCTCCTGTCCGGACTGTGATGGTCTGGGGGTTAAGCTGGAGGTGGATCTAGATGTGGTTGTGCCAGAAGCTGGCAAGACCTTACGCGAAGGAGCGCTAGCACCTTGGAATCCCATCTCCTCCAACTACTATCCGCAGATGCTAGAACAGGCCATGGCAGCCTTTGGTATTGATATGGACAAGCCTTTTGAGGAACTGACTGAGGAAGAAAAACAGCTGATTTTCTTTGGCTCAGATGGACGAGAGTTCCATTTCCACTATGAAAATGAATTTGGCGGTGTGCGCGATATTGACATTCCTTTTGAGGGGGTTGTCACCAATATCAACCGTCGCTACCATGAGACCAATAGTGATTTTACTCGGACGCAGATGCGAGCATATATGAATGAGCTGACCTGTGCGGCTTGTCGTGGTTATCGACTCAGTCCTCAGGCTCTGTCTGTCAAGATTGGCGGAGAAGCTGGCTTGCATATCGGTGAGATTTCAGACTTGTCCATTGCAGATCATCTGCTTCAGTTGTACAAGCTTAGCTTGACTGACAATGAAGCTACGATTGCGCGCCCTATTCTCAAAGAAATTCATGATCGCCTGACCTTCCTTAATAATGTTGGTCTTAATTACCTGACTTTGTCTCGCTCGGCTGGGACTCTATCAGGAGGAGAAAGCCAGCGGATTCGCTTGGCGACCCAGATTGGTTCTAACTTGAGTGGCGTCCTCTATATCCTGGACGAGCCCTCTATTGGCTTGCACCAGCGTGACAATGACCGCCTGATTGCCAGCCTCAAGAAGATGCGCGACCTAGGAAATACCCTCATCGTAGTTGAGCATGATGAGGATACCATGCGAGAGGCTGACTGGCTGATTGATGTGGGACCAGGAGCTGGTGTTTTCGGCGGTGAAATCGTAGCAGCCGGCACTCCTGCGCAAGTGGCTAAGAGCAAGAAATCCATCACAGGCCAATACCTGTCAGGTAAGCGCGAGATCCCAGTACCATTGGAGCGCCGTGTAGGCAATGGACGCTTTATCGAAGTGACAGGGGCTCAGGAAAATAACTTGCAAAATATCACGGCCAGATTCCCCTTGGGCAAATTCATCGCTGTGACAGGAGTTTCTGGATCCGGTAAGTCAACGCTGGTCAACTCTATTCTTAAAAAAGCCATCGCCCAAAAAATCAACCGCAATTCTGCTAAGCCAGGTAAGTTCAAGAAAATCAACGGCATTGAGCATGTGGATCGACTGATTGATATTGACCAAAGTCCGATTGGCCGGACACCGCGCTCTAATCCAGCTACCTATACTGGAGTCTTTGACGATATTCGCGATCTGTTTGCCAAGACCAATGAAGCCAAGATTCGCGGCTATAAGAAGGGCCGTTTCAGCTTTAATGTCAAGGGCGGTCGCTGTGAGGCCTGCTCGGGTGATGGGATTATCAAGATTGAGATGCACTTCCTGCCTGACGTCTATGTGGCCTGCGAGGTCTGTCACGGCACCCGCTATAATAGCGAGACTCTAGAGGTTCACTATAAGGAAAAGAATATCGCTCAGGTTCTGGACATGACGGTCAATGATGCGGTAGAGTTCTTCCAGCATATTCCCAAGATTGCTCGCAAACTCCAGACGATCAAGGATGTGGGGTTAGGCTATGTGACTCTGGGGCAACCGGCAACGACCTTGTCGGGTGGTGAAGCCCAGCGGATGAAGCTGGCCAGCGAACTTCACAAGCGCTCGACTGGTAAGTCCTTCTATATCTTGGATGAGCCAACTACGGGTCTGCATTCTGAAGACATTGCCAAGCTCCTTCAAGTGCTATCACGCTTTGTGGACGATGGCAATACAGTCCTCGTTATCGAGCATAATCTGGATGTTATCAAGACAGCTGACCATATCATCGACTTAGGACCGGAAGGCGGTGTTGGTGGCGGTACGATTATTGCGACGGGTACACCGGAAGAAGTCGCAGCCAACCCAGCCAGCTATACCGGTCAATATTTGAAAGGCAAGCTGCACATAAAATGATTCATCAAATCTCTGTTTGATATTAAAAACAGGGATTTTTTGTGTCAGAGAATGCTCGTTGGATTCTAATTCCTGGATAAGGTTTGTCAAAAAATGTCCTATTTGACTTGTTTTTTGATATAATAAGCTTAGTTATTTCATGGAGGTGGCTCATGTTATCAAGAGTTGAAAAGTTTGAAGCAGCGTTGGCTCAGACAGACTGCGACGCTGTTTTAGTGACCAATCTGAAAAATATTTACTACCTGACTGGTTTCAGCGGGACAGAAGCGACGGTTTTCATCAGTAAAAAGCGCCGGATTTTCCTGACGGATGCGCGTTATACGCTGATTGCCAAGGGAGTTGTCCAAGGTTTTGATATTGTCGAAACGCGCGACGCGATTGGGGAGATTGTCAAGATTATTGCGGACGACAAGCTGCAAAAAATCGGTTTTGATGACGAGATTTCCTATGCCTACTTCAAAATGCTGGAAAGTGCCTTCTCGGCCTACGAGCTGGTTCCCATGACAGCCTTTATTGAAAATCTGCGCATGATTAAAGATGAGCAAGAAATCGCGACCATTCGCAAGGCCTGTCAGATTTCGGATCAAGCCTTCCTAGATGTGCTGGATTTTATCAAGCCTGGTGAGACGACAGAGCTAGCTGTTATGAACTTTTTAGATGCCCGTATGCGTCAGCTAGGTGCTTCAGGTGCCTCTTTTGACTTCATCATCGCTTCGGGCTACCGCTCTGCTATGCCGCATGGTGTGGCTAGTGACAAGGTTATTCAAAAGGGTGAAACCCTGACCATGGACTTTGGCTGCTACTACAACCACTATGTCAGCGATATGACGCGGACTGTTCATGTGGGGCAAGTGACAGATGAAGAGCGGGAAATCTATGATATTGTCCTGCGCAGCAATCAAGCCCTGATAGAAGCAGCCAAGGCTGGTCTTAGCCGAATTGATTTTGACCGGATTCCGCGCCAGATTATTAACGATGCTGGCTACGGTCCTTACTTTAGCCATGGGATTGGCCACGGTATCGGCCTGGATATCCATGAAATTCCTTACTTTGGCAAGTCAGAAGAGCCGATTGAGGCGGGCATGGTCCTGACTGATGAGCCAGGTATCTATCTGGATGGCAAATACGGCGTCCGCATCGAAGACGATCTCCTCATCACAGAAACAGGTTGCGAAGTCCTAACTCTTGCGCCGAAAGAGTTGATTGTTATTTGAGAATTATCAAGCTTTATGATAGAATAAGTAGAA
>CAUVQK010000046.1:0-7169 GCA_963553705.1 uncultured Streptococcus sp. | reverse complement strand
AAACAATCAATTAGAAAGCGAGTAGAAATATGACTGAAAAACTGACTTTTCCTGATGGTTTTTTGTGGGGTGGAGCGACAGCTGCCAACCAGTGCGAAGGCGCTTATGATGCGGATGGTCGCGGGCTGGCCAATGTTGATGTGGTGCCGATTGGTGAGGACCGTTTGGCCATCATCACGGGTAAGAAAAAGATGTTTGACTTTGAGGAAGGCTATTTCTACCCAGCTAAGGAAGCTATTGACATGTACCATCGCTTTAAGGAGGACATTGCCCTCTTTGGCGAGATGGGCTTTAAGACCTATCGGCTGTCCATTGCTTGGAGCCGGATTTTCCCTAAGGGGGATGAGCTGGAGCCCAATGAAGCTGGCCTGAAATTTTACGAAGACCTCTTTAAGGAATGCCACAAGTACGGCATTGAGCCCTTGGTGACCATTACTCACTTTGACTGTCCCATGCACTTGATTGAGCAATATGGTGGTTGGCGGAATCGTCGCATGCTGGAATTTTACGAGCGTCTCTGCCGCACTCTCTTTACCCGCTACAAGGGCTTGGTCAAGTACTGGCTGACCTTCAATGAAATTAACATGATCCTCCATGCACCATTTATGGGAGCGGGGCTCTGCTTTGAAGAAGGCGAAAATGAGGAGCAGGTCAAATACCAAGCAGCCCATCATGAGCTGGTCGCGTCAGCTATTGCTACCAAGCTGGCTCATGAGATTGATCCGGAAAATAAGGTCGGCTGTATGCTGGCGGCGGGTCAAAATTATCCTAACACCTGTCATCCACGCGATGTATGGGCTGGTATGGAGGAAGACAGGAAAAACTATTTCTTCATTGATGTGCAGGCGCGTGGCGAATATCCCAACTATGCCAAGAAAGCTTGGGAGCGCGAGGGCATCACTGTCGAAATGACAGAAGAAGACCTGCAGCTGCTTAAGGAACATACGGTGGACTTCATTTCCTTCTCATACTACTCTAGCCGAGTGGCTTCGGGCGACCCTAAGGTCAATGAGCTGACCGAGGGCAATATCTTTGCTTCTCTCAAGAACCCTTATTTGGAGGCCTCTGAGTGGGGCTGGCAGATTGATCCTCTGGGCTTACGCATTACGCTTAATACCATCTGGGATCGCTATCAAAAGCCTATGTTTATCGTGGAAAACGGTCTGGGTGCAGTGGATACTCCAGATGAAAATGGCTATGTGGCTGATGATTATCGGATTGACTATCTGGCAGCCCATGTCAAGGCCATGCGAGAAGCCATCAATGAGGACGGCGTGGTTCTGTGGGGCTACACGACCTGGGGCTGTATCGACCTGGTATCAGCCGGCACTGGCGAGATGAAGAAGCGCTACGGCTTTATCTATGTGGACCGGGACAATGAAGGCAAGGGAACGCTCAAGCGCTCCAAGAAAAAATCCTTTGATTGGTACAAGGAAGTCATCGCGACTAACGGAGCATCTGTGAAATAAGAAAAATGCTGAGATATGAATGTCTCAGCTTTTTTTAAGGATGTATTTTTAATAGGAACTTTAGTCTAACTGAAATTTAAATACTTTTCAAGATTCATTATTTCAAGAATTCCTTTATTTGCTGGGCGATTTCCTCTGGCTTTTCATCATGGATATAGTGGGAGCCTTCTAATGTCACAAGTTTGGCTTGGGCATTCTGCGCTACAAACTCTTCCTCTAGCTTGGGAGCTTCTCCGCCTTTCTGGACAGCCGCAAAGATAAGGGTCGGAATCTGCGGCACAGGTTCTTTGTTAATCGTTTCAACATTTTTCTTCCGATTCTTGACTTCGTTCATGACCGCCTGGGTGATTGACCGCTGGTGGAACAAGGCTTTAAAGATAGCTTTTTCCTGATCATTGAGGGCCCCAGACTTTATGGCTGGGCTGCTATTTTCATCAAAGAAAATCGGTAGGCGGGCTAAGCCTAACATTCTCCCCAGCTGGATAGTCTGATAAGAACCATAAAATTTCTGCTGGTCGGCCACCTCTGTATGTGGCATGGTCATATCCAGCCCGATAATAGCTTCTACTTCTTCTGGATAATGATTGGCCCAGTGAATCGTTTCTAAACCGGCAATCGAATGCGGAACCAAAACATAAGGTCCGGATATCTTAGCAGCTTTGAGGGCCTTACGTGTCTGCTCCACTTGTCTATCCAATGAGCGGTCATCGTTTCCATCATCGCTGTAACCATAGCCCAGACGTTCTACCACGACGATACGATAATCATCCTCCAGCTTGGAATAAAGAGCTTTGAAATCCAGAACCGGAGCATTGGTGCCCAGACCTGCTAGGAAAACCAAGGTCTTCTTGCCCTTGCCAGCAGTGTAGACATTGAGCTTCTTACCCTCTACCTCGACCAGTTGGCCAATCGGCTTCTCAATGAGTTTGCTTTCCTGAGCTATTTGAAAGCGGTGATAGAGAAAGATAGCCAATAAGGCCAGAGCTAAGAGTCCTACCAGCCAAGTGATTGTTTTAAGGATAAATATAAAGATTCTTTTCAACATAGGGATTCCTTTCTGTTCATCATATTTTAGACTCGCATACTTTTATTTATAATCTTTACTCCAAGCGGTCATATCGTGATTTACACTAAAAGCGAATAGAAGTTTAATCAGGTAAAGTGATAAAAGAGCTGTCATACTGATTGGCAATTTACTGTAACTAATAAGAAGAATGCAACCCAACCCCGCCATAGAAGCACCAGTTAATGCTTGCTCCCTGCAATCTTTCAGTAGTTCTCTAACAAACATTAGATATGTCTGGTTGGCCGCAAGTCCAAACTTAAAATAGTAGAATAAAACTAGGCCACTTTTTGATTTTCGGTGAGTATTAGTCACTCAGCTATGCCTTCGACTTCTCATAGAATTTTTAAAGAAGATTATGAAATAAGGAAGAGAATTCAGTTTTTTTCTCTTGCGATATATTTTTCATAATAACGATTGCTATCAAAAGGATAAGGGGTCTCTTTTGATTTGAACAGTTGCTCAGGGATAAGAACGACACTACTTACAAGAACTATTCCACTGATAATGGCTAAAATGATTATTGGCAAACTGGGGAGATTTGTAGGATACTGGCTCAGAACATAGTAGAGAGCATGAAGCGTAAAGACAACCGCTGTCGCAAAACCTGGGTTATAAATGGTTCTTTTTCCTACTGTTCGAAAACGTCGGTACATACTGAACCCAAAAATCAGGTGGCCAATCATTTCAAAAAAGCAAAAGATAAGATTCCAGATGACAATGATCTGATTGACACCGTAGAAAAGACAGACAATACCAATTAATTCAGCTAACATAATAGTCAGCATATCAGAAAATTGATTCATAGGATAGCGATCGGGCTGTTGAGAGCGCCGAAGCATGTTGTAGTTATAATGAAAACCGCCAGGAAATCTCCATTCTTCTAGACAGTGCAAAGGGAGCATGACATAGATTATAGCGACAAATCTGCTTCCAGCATCTAGTGTAGTCCAATGTGTGATAAGATATAAGAGAATACCGATTCCCATAGCAAAGAGAATGGGAATCCAGATTTTTAACCAAACAGAAATCAGTTTGAACATAAGAATACCTCATTTATCAAAGCACCCACCACTGGTAAAGAGACCAGTAAAGGATATTAGCGACCACTGCCAAAGCAGATAGACTAGTCATGGCCGTCAGAAAGAGGCGGCCTTTGCTGAACTTTTCTCTGGATTTTCTGAAGAGCGGCAGCAGAGCAGCAGTGGTTAGCAGGAGCCCCAAGGCAGCAAAGAGCATGTAGCGCCAGGGAGCTAGAGAATCGAGGTCATCTGACATCAAAGGTATCATAATCATTAGCAGGTTTAGGGGAACAGCCAGAATACCAAGAGAAGTCAGTAGATTCCAGACCTTCCAGGTGCGGTCTGTGGGCTCAACCGTTTTTCGGGAAATCAAGCGATAAGCTCCTAATAAAAGGCTGATGATGAGCGTTCCAAAACTATAGACAATTCCAAGGATGCCTAATCCTAAGATGATATAGTCCTTATAGAAGTCGAAAGCAGAGATTTTCTCATAGTCCACCACAGCAACGGGAATTGTAATCTTTCCCTTGCTCTTATAGATGGTCCAAAAATTGGTACTCAAGATTCGGTTCTGAGCAGGATTGTCAATCTTCTCTATTGAGGGCATCATGAGTCTAAGAAAGGATAAGGGGCCATGGAGAAAGGTACGTGGAGAACGGTAGTAGCCTGGTGTAAACTGCTTTTGGGTATCTTCGTCAGCTGTTTTACGTTTTCCGAAAACCAGTTCAGGCATTTGGTAGTTGTAATTCTCTTCCATGCTTTGATTGGTCATGACTATGTAGCCGATGCCACTTTCCAAGTCTAGCATGAGACGAGAGCTGAAACCATCAGTATTGCCGCCGTGGCCAATGATGCTGACACCGTATTCGTTGATCCAGAAACCGTGGGCATTGCGGGCGATGTCTGTACCTGGATAAGTCGAAGTGGGATTGTAGAGGGTATTCCAAGTTTCTGGACGTTCAAAGAGAACCTTGCGCCCCAGCAGAGCCTGAGCAAATTTCTGTAAATCCTCCAAGGTACCGGCTGCTTGGCCAATTGAGTAGAGACCATATTCATAAAAAGCTGTCCCTAGTGAATTTCCCTTTGTATCATAGGCCTTAGATTCTTGGCGTTTTTTCTGAACATAGGGATTATCAGATAAGTTCGGTAGGAGAGCTGTCTTGTCCATGCCAAGCGGCTGGAAGATATGCTCGTGGGTATAGTCAGCAAAGGTCTGACCGGAAATCCGCTCGACAATCAGAGAAGCGAGTCCAGCACCATAATTGGAATAAGAGGTTACTGTTCCAGGTTCGAAGGACTGGACAGGCTGGAGCATGCGTAGATTTTCCTCTATATTTTTATCACCTTTTGTGTAAGACAGAGATTCATCAAATCCCGTCTGATGATTCATGAGATCCAGCATAGTGATAGCTTTGTCGAAGTGCAGATTTTTAAGAAAATTCTCTGGCAGGTAGGTCTTGATATCTTCCTCTAGGTCAATCTTTCCTTGTTCCCAGAGTTGCATGACAGCTATCCAGACGGTTAGCTTGGTCACAGAGCCCCAATCAAAGACGCTGCTGTTGTCAGCTTTGATGCCTTTTTCTTTATCCATATAACCGAAGTTGCCTTGGTAAATGGTGCTATCCTTGTCAAAGACTGCTGTTTCCATAGCGGCAGTCGTCTTTTCATGCTCCTTGACATAGTCTTCGATTTTCTGGCCGATCTGGTTCCGTTCGATACCAGATGGGAGTTTCTGTTCTTCAGCCAGTGCGGTAATTGGCCGAAAGAGTCCTATAGTCAGAAAAGTTAAAAGGATTAGGGAAAATGTTTTTTTCATAGCTGGCTCCTTTCATATTAAAATACCCACCACTGATAGAGGGACCAATAGAGGATATTAGCGGCCACTGCTAAGGCAGATAGGCAGGTCACGGATGTTAGGAAGAGGCGGCCTTTGCTGAGCTTTTCTCTGAACTTTCTGAAGAGAGGTAACAGAGCGGCTGCGGTTAGTAGGAGTCCCAAAGCAGCAAAGAGCATGTAGCGCCACTGAGCGATTTCGCTGAAATCTCCTGAAGTTGCTGACATGAATAGCAGAAAGAGATTGATGGGAACAGCCAAAATACCAACAGCTGTTAGAAGGTTCCAGACCTTCCAAGTGCGGTCTGGCTGGTCTTGTTTCTTGCGAAAGATAAGCCGATAGACTCCTAGAAGCGGGCTGATGATGAGGAGGCCGAGGGCGTAGATGATACCAAGTCCGGACAAGCCTAGAACAACATAGTCTTTAAAGAAGTCAAAGTCAGAGACTTTCTCATAGTCTGCAACAGCCACTGCGATATGGGTCTTGCCTTGGCTCTGATAAATGGTCCAGAAGTTGTTTGGCAATCGCTGATCGTCAGATGGTTCCTGCAAGTAGTCTGCGGAGGCTGGAATCATTTTAAAAATAGCTAGAGGCCCTTGATTAAAGTTGCGCAGAGTGCGATAATAGCCAGGACTAAACTGCTCTTGGGTTTCCTTGCTGGCTGTTTTACGTGGCCCAAAGACGAGCTCTGGCATTTGGAAATTATAATTTTGCTCTGCACCTTGATTGGTCATGACGACATAGCCAATACCGTGTTCCAAGTCCAACATTATCCTTGAAGTAGAGCCAGCTGTATTTCCGCCGTGGCCCAACACAGTAGTACCGTATTCGTTGGCCCAAAAGCCATGAGCATTGCGGATGATATCCGTGTCAGGGTAGGTGGAACTGGCAGTATAGAGGGTGTTCCAGGTCTCTGGGCGCTCAAAGAGCGTCTTGCGAGCCAGCAGGGCTTGGGCGAACTTCTCCAAGTCTTTCAAGGTGCCAGTAGCTGCACCGATAGGATAGATGCTAGTGATGAAATGGTCCTTGCTCAGTAAGTTTCCTTTAGTGTCGTAACCTTTGGTTTCTTGACGCTTTTTCTGAACATAGGAATTGTCTGATAGATCCGGCAAAATAGCCGTTTTATCCATGCCCAGTGGTTGGAAAATATGCTCATGGGCATAGTCGGCAAAAGTCTGACCAGAGATCCGCTCGACAATCAGAGCAGCCAAGCCAGCACCGTAATTTGAATAAGCTGTGACTGTACCGGGTTCAAAAGACTGAATAGGTTGTTGTTCTTTAAGGATTTCTTCGATACTTTTGTCACTTCGCATGTAGAAGGTAGTCTCGTCAAATCCTGCCTGATGATTCATGAGATCCAGCATGGTGATAGGTTTGTCATAGCGGAGATTTTTGAGGAAGCCCTCTGGCAGATAGGTGCGGATGTCTTCTTCTAGGTTAATCTTACCTTGCTCCCAGAGCTGCATGACAGAGATCCAGACGGTCAGCTTAGTCACGGAGCCCCATTCAAAGACGCTATCATCATCAGCCTTGATGTCTTTTTCCTTGTTCATATAGCCAAAGTTGCCTTGATAAATGGTACCATTCTTGTCAAAGATAGCAGTTTCCATGCCGGCTGTTGACTTTTCATGTTCCTTGACATAGTCTTGGATTTTCTGGCCGATCTGGTCACGTTCGATACCAGAGGGTAGCTTTTGAGCCTCCTCAGCCAGCGCAGTAGCTGGCTGGAAGAGTCCTAGAGTTATAATCGTTAGAAGCGTTAGAATAAATGATTTTTTCAT
>CAUVQK010000045.1:0-7181 GCA_963553705.1 uncultured Streptococcus sp. | reverse complement strand
AACAAGGGAAAACAGGGAGAGTACCAGCTTGGTCAGGTCTTGAACCAGCTCTATGGCTATAAAAAGATTTTGTACAATCTCTATATTTTCAAAGAAGATGGCTCTACTACTGAGATTGATGCCCTGCTGATTCATCCATCTGGAATTTACATTTTTGAGTCAAAAAACTACAAGGGCTGGATCTTTGGCTCAGAAAATCAGCAATACTGGACTCAGGTTCTTTCCGGTGGCCGCGGAAAATCTTACAAGCATTCTTTTTTCAATCCCATTATTCAAAATAAAGTCCATCTCAAATGGCTCAGCTATTATCTCAACCAATACACGCCAAACCTGTATTCCTATATCGTCTTTGGCAATGACTGTCAGCTTAAGGAAATCCATCTAAACAGTGACAGGCATAAGGTTATCCAGACTTGGCAAGTGATCGGGGCAATTGACAGGCAGGCCTGCCAAAGTCAAGCCTACCTGTCGCCCGAGCAGATTGACGACCTCTATCGTATGCTCCTGCCCTTGACCAAGCGAAAGCAGGCCATCAAAGAGCGTCATATTAACAGCATTGCTCAGCAGAAACAGAGAATACAAGCAGAAAAAATCTGCCCCCGCTGCCAGCATGGATTGGTGCTCCGTACAGCAGCCAAAGGTTCTAGGGTAGGTCAGCAATTTTGGGGCTGCTCCAATTTCCCCAGATGCCGCTTTACTCAAAAATACCAGGAGCCTGTCTGCAGTCCGCCCGCTGCGCAAGCACCTAATTTTGGACAGCCTGTCGTGCAAAACCTAAACCAAACACAAAGCAACAGCTAGAATCTGCTGTTGCTTTTTTGTAGATTATTTTCCCTCTAGCTTGCAAAGCTAAGATTTTTTCTTCAAGCCAAGAAAGCCAGCCCCCAGCCCTAAGAGCCCGAGCCCAAGCAGATTGGTCAATAGACTGCTTTGACTGCCGGTCTTAGGCAGTTGTTTGGAAGAAGCTTGTTGAAGAGTTGGCTGTTGAGACGCTGCTTGAGGGTCCGTCTGGCCGCTTGCTTTGTAGGTCAGATTTTCCACTTGGCTCCCCTTTGGATCAGGTCTTGCAGGAGTTGGCTGCTGGGCTTGATTTTGGGGAGCCTGCTCCATATCGGCCAGCGGCACGATACTCTTCATAAACTCATCTTGTGAAATGGCCCTTTCTTCGACTGCATCTTGAATACCAGTGAGGCTAACAAAATAGTAACGAGCCCAATCCTTGGTCAGTCGCTGAATACCAGCCAAACCAGCTCCTGGATACCAGAGCGGCTTACTCACTTCTTCAGCAAATTTCCAGTCACCGCCAACTTGAATACCAAGCTTGGCATCTGGGTCAGATTTTTCAGAAATACGCGCTTCGACAGAAACCAGAACAGCCCGAATGGTCTGAGGATTCGGAATATCACGAGCCTGATCAGAACCCCAGTGGGCAACCCTATCCTGCTTAGGTAATACCTCAATAGCTGTTCCCCCGCCAGCCAAGGCTTCCTGCCGCGCATCTCCTACGTAGCTGGACATATTCCCCTTGAACTGAGCAACCCATTGAACCCCTTGAGGGTGATCCACAATTTTCTCCCAGACATTGGAGTCCTTCCGAAGGACGAAAGCCTGCATGTTACGAATATCTGCCCAAGCATTGCTGGCCTTATTGTCCGTCATTTCCATCACAACACCCCAAGGATCAAATTCATTCATCCATTTGCCGCGTTCCTTGTCAAAGACAGCCTGTGCTTCTTCGTCGGTCATCCCTTCGCCTTTATAAGCTAGGTAGTACCAATCAGCCGCTGGGTCATAAGTCGGACGACCGCCTAACACAACGGCTCCGCCATTAAATTGGCCGGGGCCGCCATTAGGACCACGCTTTTGACGCTCCCCATTTTCTTCAACGACATTTTCCTCCGACCAAACCCAGACATCCCCTTGATTGGCTCCCATCTGAGCAATGGCGCGCTGCTTCTGCTCATCGGACATGACCTGACTGGCTGGCAACTCGCTAGCAGCTGATTCGGCCTGACTTGCAGGAGCTGCTTGGGGTTCAGCCACAGCTGGATTTTCAGCCTCAGGACTTGCTTGGGCTGCTGGAGAAGTAGGCGTTTCAGCTACTGCGGCAGGGGCAGGCGCAACATCTTCTGCTTCAACTCTTGAGACGCACGTCAAAGCTGCCAAGGACAAGAGGGAAGCACATAGCAGCAAGCCGCTCCCATACTTGGCAGCAGAAGCAGATTTTGCTAGGCCTTGCCAACAAAACTTATTATTCATATCATTCTCCTTTCATAAGGTGCAGATTCGAGGTTAATCAATGAAGTATGTAGACTGATTCACTGCTCTTAGCATTCATTGATTCTGAATAACAAATAATCTCCCTGCAAAAAAATCTTAGGGCAGAGGATTCCCTGCGCTCTTGTATATCTTATACCAGTCAGCCCGAGAGAGCTCAATATCAAAAGCAGCCACCATTGAGCGAATTCGTTGCGGATTCATTGAGCCAACAATCGGCTGCATTTGTGCCGGATGGCGCAAAATCCAGGCGAGAACTAAGGCTTCAAAGGAAACTTGATAGTCTGACGCAAAGGCATGCAGAGTTTCTGTAAGCTGAGCATATTTAGGATGCTCCATAAAAAGTCCCTGGTTCAAGTCGACCTGAAATGGTGACCAAGGCTGAATCGTGATATGATGCAATCGACAATAGTCCAGCACACTACCATCCCGGACGATTGCTAACGGATTGAGCATATTGGCATTGAGCCCAGCATCCAGCATCGGAGTATGGGCAGGACCAAACTGCAGTTGGTTGGCAATCAAGGGCTGCTCCACACTTTTCTGCAGCAGCTCGATCTGATAAGGATTTTGATTGCTGACTCCGAAATAGCGGACCTTCCCAGCTTGGTGCAGCTGTGAGAAAGCTTCAGCCACCTCTTCCGGCTCCACAAGAGCATCTGGCCGGTGCAGGAGGAGCACATCCAGATAGTCTGTCTGCAAACGCTCCAAGCTGGCTTCAACCGAACGAATAATATAATCCTTAGAAAAGTCAAAATGGTAGTTGGTGTGAACATCCCGCAGTCCGCACTTAGACTGGATGAGAACTCGGTCCCGAGGAATCTTAGCCGTACGAAGAGCCTGCGCAAACTTGGCTTCAGACTGGCCGCCAGCATAGACATCAGAGTGGTCAAAGAAATTAATTCCCACTTCTAACGCTGTTTCAAGAACGGAAACGACCTCTTCGGGATCGTGCTCTGCCAATCGCATGCAGCCCAAAACCAGCTGACTGGCTTCTTTCAGTTCATTCCCGACTGTCATATATTTCATCGCAACACCTCATTTCTTATAGACCGGATGATCAAGCAAGGTCAACTCTTCAATCTTGACATTTTCAGTTTCAAAAACGATAAATTCATTCTTTTCCTTAAGCAAGCCAGACGGCACATAGAGATAGTGAATCGGCCCTTCATTCCAGTAGCGGCCAAGGTTGAAGCCGTTGACCGAAATACAGCCCTTACCATACTTAGAGCAGTCGATGAAGGTATCAGCAATATCATCCAACTTCGCTTCAAAGCGATAGAAGGTCGGTGCTTTGACTCTTTCCGGTGGAGCTGAGTAGCAGTCTAGCTTGGCCAGCATTTTCTGGTCAAACTTGAGCGCATAATGCTTCCAGCCCTTGCGGAACTGGTGGTTAATCATGATACCACCCTTGACTCCCTTAGATTGACTGGGTGCGCCCAGCTTGTAACCATAGTTGACCCGCCCCATATTTTCCACCAGCACATCAATCTGAATCCGCTCGGTGTCAGCTGAGAAGAGCATCTCATCGCCGATTTCTTCCCGATACTGGGTAGCTAGGTGCTCCTGATTGATATAGAAATGACAGCGGTCATGAGTCTCCAATGCCTTGAGCCTTTCCTCATGGTATTGATTTTTGATATCGGAACGGTAGAGGATATAGCCATGATTCTGCCCAAGCTGCTCCATAGGCTGCGGATAATCCAGCAGAATTTCCTCTGTGATGTCCGCTGCAACATCCAGCAGATTTGCAGTCCCAAGCAGCGGAAAACTGCCATAGGCTTTGGCCTGTCGGCTAATCGGCTCCATCTGCTCAAGCTCTGGAAAGACCTCGTGGGTCACCCGCTGAACAGCGTAGTATTTCTCGGTCGGCTGCCCCCACTCAGTAATGGGTGCGTCAAAGTCATAGGAGGTAATCTGCGGCAAATCCTTGGTCTTTCGTGCCGAACAGCCGCTGATAAAGCCAAAGTTTGTCCCACCTCTCAATAGGAAGAGGTTCATGCTGCCCAGCTGCAGCATTTCTTTGACATCCTGGGCCAAATCTTCGGCTTCACGCCGAACGATTTCCTCGCTCCAGCGGCTGAACCAGCCGTCCCAAAACTCAGTACACATAAGCGGCCATTTCTTGCCATAGCGCTCCATGAAAGCTCGCAGATTATCTGTATTTTCCTTGGGCTGAGATCCGAAATTCCCCGTCACAAAAATATCATCCTCAATCAAGGTCCCAGATTCCAAAGCCTCAATCCAAGTCCCATCAGAGGTAAAGAGGGGAACCGTAACGCCACGTACCTTCATCATCTGCGCAATGCTGCGCATGTAGGCCTTGTCTTCGGCGTAAGAACCGTATTCATTTTCCACCTGCATCATGAGGATAGGTCCGCCTTGATCACTCTGATAGGGCAGAAGCTTGGGAAAGAGCCAGTCATAGAAATGACTGACCTTTTCCAGAAAAAGCGGATGATTGACCCGCAGGCGCATCGAAGGATATCTCAAGAGCCAAGCCGGCAGGCCGCCAAAGTCAAACTCTGCACAGATGTAAGGCGTCGGACGGACAATGAGATAAAGCCCCATCTCCTCAACCAACTTGAAGTATGCTTCAAAATCCAGCATGCCCTCTGCCTGAAACTGACCTTCCTGAGGTTCATGCAATGCCCAAGGAATATAGGTTTCTACCGTATTAAAGCCTAGAGCTTTGAGATTGTAAAGGGTATCTCGCCACTGGTCTGGATGAAGCCGGAAATACTGAATAGCTCCCGATAAAATCTTAAAAGGTTTGCCATCCAGGTAAAATTCTTCTTTAATTTCAAATTTTGCCATCTATCCAAGCTCCTCCTGTTTATCTGCCATCTTGACAAAGGGCAGATATATAGCGGTCGAAATAGCGATGTTAACTAGCGAAAGAATAATTGCCCGCCAGTCGAAGGCTGTCGCAAAGAAACCGTAGAGAATCGGCGGCATGACCCAAGTAACGTTTTGAGTAACCGGCGCAACCAAGCCCATAGAGGTTGCAAAGTAGGCTACTGTTACCATGACCATTGGCGTCAGTACGTATGGAATAAACATAATTGGATTCAAAACGATTGGCAGACCGTACATAACCGGCTCACCGATGTTGAAAACCATTGGGAAAATTCCCAACTTGGCCACTTCGCGATAGTGCTTGTTCCGAGATTGCCAGAGAATGGCAATGGCAACCCCGATCGCATCAAACCAGACAAAAGCACCGAAAGAATTATCCGTCCACATGTAAGGAATCGCATGCCCAGCCTGATAAGCTTCTAGATTAGCCAGCATGGTCACACCAAAGAGACTGGCCATGACTGGTGCCAGCACATTACCGCCGTGCAGTCCGAAGAACCAGAAAATCTTATTGAGAAAGACAATGAGCAGCACAGCCCAGAAGCTTTGAGACAAGCTGAGAAGCGGTGCCTGCAAAATCTTGTAAATCCAATCAATCAACAGCTCGCCTGTCACCAGATTAAAGAGATAGGTCGCAATTCCCACGACATACATAGCAATCGCAGCCGGAATGATAGACAGGAATGGCTTCATGATAGCTGGCGGAACGGAATCTGGAAGCTTGATAGTCCAGTTACGATTCATGACCTTACAAAAGATGATAACAGATACAAAACCAATCAGAATAGCAGTAAAGTATCCACGCGCACTGATTTGGTCACCTGGAATAACACTGTTAATCGTCACAGACAGGTTACTGCCGTCAAGTTTTAGCTCTGTAAGTTTTGAAATCGCCTTACTCAGCCCTGGTGTTTTGCCAGCTAACTCAAAGGTTTTAGTAACTGATCCACCAATGGTAATGATATAGGAAGCAACAGCTACCAGACCAGCAGACACCTTATCAGTATTGTAAATCTTAGCGATATTGACCCCAAAGGTAAAGAGGAACAAGAGGGTAACGATAGGAATACTGCCTTTAAATACCAGCCAGTTAATATCAATCAGCCACTGGAAGGTAGAGGAAATCCAGGTCCAGCCGAACTGTCCTGGCAAGTCAGATAGAAAGGCATTTACCATGAGGGCGAAAGAGCCCGTCATAATCACAGGCATGGTCCCAATAAAGGAATCCCGCAGGGCAACCAGAAATTTTTGGTTGCCGATTTTATTGGCAATAGGCATGAGACGCGCTTGCCATTTATCAACCAAACTACTCATCTGCATTTCTCCTATTCATCAAATTTTTTATGCAAATCAACAATCTCCTTTGCCAAATCAACAAAGGCGATACTGGTCATGAGATGATCCTGCCCATGCACCATAAATAAACTAAGTTCTGTCTTCTCTCCTTGTGCCTCCTTGGTCAGCATTTCAGCCTGAGCGTGATGGGCTTGCAGCAGGGCCTTCTGAGCCTGACTCAGCCTCTCCTGAGCCCGGTCAAAGTCCTGCTTTTTAGCTGCTGCAATGGCTTCAATAGCACAAGACTTGGCCTCTCCGCCATACATAATGAGGGTCATAGCGACCTCTAAGGAATCTTTATTTTCCATAGGAGCACCTACTTCATGAGCGACTCTGCCAGATCCAGGACCTTATCCCCCTTCATCATTCCGTAGTCCGTCATAGGGATAACATCCACCGGAATGCCTTTTGAAGCTAGTTTTTCCTGTAAATCCTCCAATAGATAGCGGACCTGAGGCCCCAGCAAAAGGACATCAACCTTTTTCTCGCTTAGATAGTCTTCTGCTTCTGACACTGGCACCGCAAATATCGTCGCAGCTAAACCTCGCTCCTCTGCAGCTTTCTGCATTTTATTGACCATGAGACTGGTGCTCATCCCAGCCGCACAGACTAACATGATCTGTTTTGTTTCCATCGGCATCCTCCTTTATGAATCTGACCTAGCCTGCAACGACGCTTGCCATTTATTTTTAATATATAAACAAAAATCC
>CAUVQK010000044.1:0-7190 GCA_963553705.1 uncultured Streptococcus sp. | reverse complement strand
CGTCTACAACGGCTTGGACATTTTCTTCAGCCAGATCGCTCTTAGCCACACCACCATGCATCTTGAGAGCGCGGATGGTAGCAACCAGAACTACAGCCGATGGACGAAGGCCAGATGTACGACACTTGATATTAATGAATTTTTCAGCACCCAGGTCAGCACCGAAACCAGCTTCTGTGACTGCATAGTCGGCATATTTGAGAGCTAGCTTGGTAGCTAGGACACTGTTACAGCCGTGGGCAATGTTGGCAAAAGGTCCGCCGTGAATCAAGGCTGGCGTATGTTCCAGAGTTTGAACCAAGTTTGGATGGATAGCGTCTTTGAGCACAGCAGCCATAGCGCCACCAGCTTTCAGATCTTTGGCAGTTATTGGCTTACCTTCAAAACTGTAGCCAATGATGATTTTTTCCAAACGGTTCTTGAGGTCAGTGATATTTTCTGACAGACAGAGAATAGCCATAACCTCAGAAGCAACTGTGATGTCAAACCCATCTTCACGCGGAACACCATTGACCTTGCCTTGCAAGCCATTTACAATGTGGCGCAGTTGCCGGTCATTCATATCCACTGCCCGCTTCCAAGTGATGCGGCGAGAGTCGATACCTAAGGAATTGCCATGGTGGATGTGGTTGTCAATGAGGGCCGCCAATAGGTTGTTGGCAACACCGATGGCATGAAAGTCACCAGTGAAGTGGAGATTGATGTCTTCCATTGGCACAACTTGAGCGCGTCCACCGCCAGCAGCTCCGCCCTTGATACCAAAGACAGGTCCGAGTGAAGGTTCCCGTAGAGCGATAACGGCTTTTTTACCGATAGCAGCCAAAGCATCGACTAATCCGACAGAAGTCGTGGTCTTGCCTTCTCCGGCTGGTGTCGGAGAAATAGCTGTCACGAGAATCAGTTTACCGTCTGGCTTGTCTTTTAAGGCTTCTAGTTGGCCGGCACTGATTTTTGCCTTGTAATTTCCATAAAGAGACAAGGCGTCTTCAGCAATTCCTAGCTTTTCTGCCACCTCTTTGATGGGCTTCATTTGAACCGAATTCGCAATTTCAATATCTGATAAAACCATATTGTTACCTCTTGAGAAAAGGAAGCCCATTCATGGGAAAGAGCGGACTTCTCTTCCGTTCATCTATTAGACAACTTTCAAAATTTCTTGATAAATTTCATCTGCTAGGGCGCAGCCTTTTTGCAGTAGGTCTTCACCCTTGCTGCGGTAATCAGCGACGAATGCTTCATCCTTGACACCTGACAGGTTAATGAGGACATTGAGCCAAGCCCCTTGCAGGCCAGCCTTAAGGTTGAGAGCTGCTACCCCCAGGTCGCTGGCAGCATTGGTATTGGACTTGCCGACAGCCTTTTGAGTTGTTTGCAGGGCAGCCAAGATGTCTTCCATCATGCCATAAGGTGACTTGGTCGCTTCCTTGAGGGCTTGTTGCATCGCTTCCCGACGGGCAGCCTTGTCTTCCTCTGTCTCCTTAGGCATATCAAAGACGGCGGAGACTAGATTAAAGGCTTCAGTGTCCTTGTCAATAGCTGCGAGCAGGCTTTCTTGAAGGCGGGCACTTTCAGCATGCACTTGAGCAATTTCTGCTTCAAATTCTGCGTATTTTTTCTTGCCAAGGGTCAATTCACAGACCATCTTAGTCAGGGAAATACCGTTCGCTGCGGAAAGAGCAGCGGCAGAGCCACCTCCTGGTGCAGGAGCATCTGAGCCTAGGACCTGGGCAAATTCTGTCAAGCTTAAATCTACTAATTTCATAGGTTTCTATCCTCCTAGCCCAGCAAATGGTTTTCCAGAACTTGCTTGCCGTAGTCAAAGTCTTCGATTTGCAGATAGTATTCTGCAGCGTCAATCAAAGCCTTGGCTGGTGCCAAACCGATGACTTCTGAGCCGAGGATTCCAACTCCGTAGCGCTTAGCTTCAAAGCGAACTGTTTCAAAGACACGATAGAGTGGGAATTTTTCCAGGTTGACCATGTTGATAGAAACCTGAGCAATGTTGCGGTCTTCCAGCATCACGCCGATAGCTTTACAGTACTTGTAGCCACCGCTTGATCCACGGATAATTTTGGCAATGTTGTTGGCAATTTCTAGATTGTCTGTATCCAAGTTGATGTTGTAGGCGATGAGCGGCATTCTAGCTCCGACAGCAGTAACACCAGCAGTTGGGTGAATCTTTCTTTCACCATAGTCAGGTGCCCAGTCAGCTTCCAAGAGTTTTTCTGGCATGCCTTCAAATTGTCCTTTACGAACTTTAGCCAAGTTCTTACGCTCTGGACGAGTCGCTGCATCTTCATAGAGGAAGATAGGAATACCGAGCTCACGGTTGATCCGCTCAGATACTGTCTTCGCAATTTCTACGCATTCCTCACTTGTGATGTCCTTGATAGGTACAAAAGGCAGGACATCTGTTGCGCCCATACGAGGGTGTTCGCCTTGGTGCTTGGTCAAGTCAATATTTTCAGAAGCGTATTTAACCAAACGGAAAGCAACTTCTTGAATGTTTTGATCATCACCGACCAAGGTAAAGACGCTGCGGTTGTGGCTGGCATCAGAAGAGTGGTCCAGAAGTGTTACACCTGGCACGCTCTTAGCTACTTCCACTAGACCGTCAATGACCGCTTGGTTGCGGCCTTCAGAAAAGTTAGGAATACATTCAACAATTTTTGCCATAAGATATTACCTCGTGTTATATGTTATTAAAATTACAAAGTGAATAAAGTGGAACTTCCAGCTGAGCTAGATGTGAGATCTAGCTCAGTTCAGAAGTTGGGGGACAAGTTTTTCCTATTCGAACAATTTCTTAACAGATTCTTTGACCAAATCTTCGTCAGTTAAGTACGGAATAGTGATGTGGTCTGTTCCTTCATGGAGACGGTTGTACTCGATAGCTGTCTCAATAGCATGCTCATTGCGAGCCCAGTTACGACGTGCAACTCCGCCGATGGTATCCCAAGCGATAGCAGATTTGATGATTTCGTCAATGCGTTCGCTGCCGTCCAGTACCAAGCCAAAGCCACCGTTGATAGACTTACCGATACCAGTTCCGCCACCGTTGTGGAGAGCTACCAAACTCATACCGCGGGCTGCATTACCAGCGTAACATTGCACAGCCATGTCGCAGGTTACATTAGAACCGTCCTTGATATTAGAAGTTTCACGGAATGGTGAGTCCGTACCAGATACGTCGTGGTGGTCACGACCAATCATGACAGGACCAATCTTGCCTTCACGTACCAATTCATTGAACTTGAGGGCGATATTGACGCGTCCCATACAGTCTTGGTAGAGAATCCGAGCTTGAGTTCCAACAACCAGCTGGTTCTTTTCTGCATCGCGGATCCAGTTGTAGTTGTCGCGGTCTTGGTAGCGGCGATTAGGGTCAATCACTTCCATAGCTGCGTGGTCAGTAGCGACTAGGTCCTCGTGCTTACCGCTCAGACATACCCAACGGAAAGGACCATAACCATAGTCAAAGAGCATTGGGCCCATGATATCTTCTACATAAGATGGCCAGATAAAGCCATCTTTATCATCAAAGCCGTTCTTAGAAATTTCTTTGATACCAGAGTCATAGACTGCCTTCATAAAGGCATTACCATAGTCAAAGAAGTAAGTGCCATTGTTAGTCAAGGTCTTGATTGCCTTGAAGTGACGTTCCAAGGTTTCATCAACCAACTTAGCAAAGGTTTCCTTATCCTCAGCCAAGAGGCGAGTCCGTTCTTCAAAACTGATACCAGCTGGACAGTAGCCGCCGTCGTAAACATTGTGGCAAGAAGTTTGGTCAGACAGCAAATCAACATGGATATTGTTCTCGTTTACATATTCTAAGAGGTCTACGATGTTACCATGATAGGCGATAGAAGTTGATTCGCCAGCTTCCAGAGCTTTTTGAGCCAAGTCAATTGCTTCTTTCGGACTTTCGGCTAATTGGCTAATCCATCCTTGGGAGTGGCGAGTTTCAATCCGAGAATAGTCTACTTCTGCCACGATTGCTACAGCCTTAGCAATTTCGGCCGCTTTACCTTGAGCGCCACTCATGCCGCCTAGACCAGAAGAGATGAAGAGTTTGCTAGTCAGGTCGCCATCATCAGCTACACCCAGTTTCAAACGTCCAGCGTTAAGAAGTGTATTGAAAGTACCATGGACGATACCTTGAGGGCCGATGTACATCCAGCCGCCGGCTGTCATTTGACCATAGTTGGTCACGCCCATTTCTTCCGCAATTTCCCAGTCCTTCATGTTGTCGTACTCACCGACCAAGAGGCCGTTGGTGATGATAACACGAGGTGCTTCTGGTTTAGATTTGAAAAGTCCGAGCGGGTGGCCGGATTCCACGACCAAGGTTTGATGGTCGGTCATGATTTCCAAGTATTTCATGATGAGGTTGTACTGCATCCAGTTAGCGCAGACAGATCCAGTTTCCCCATAAGTAACCAATTCATAAGGATAGAGGGCGATTTCAAAGCTCAGGTTGTTGTCAATCATGACCTGCATAGCTTTGGCTGCGGTACAGTTCCCTTTATACTCGTCAATTGGTTTGCCGTAGATGCGTTCTTTTGGACGCCAACGGTAGCCATAAATCCGTCCGCGAGTTTTCAGCTCTTCCAGAAATTCCGGAATCACTTCCTCATGGAATCTCTTTGGAATATAGCGAAGGGCATTTTTAAGAGCAATTTCGGTTTGAGCTTGAGTCAAACGGAAGCCCCGGTCAGGTGCTCGACGGATGCCTTCTTGGAAAACTGTTTTTTCAGGCAGTACATCGTCTAATTTGACGGTCATTGCTGCTGCAATTTCATTTTCGCTAAAGTATGACATGAAAAATCCTCCTTTTAGTCAAGTGTAAAATATCTTTCTCCTACATTCTATAAGACTCCCGTCCATAAAGAGTCAAGAAAATGACAAAAACAGTAAAAAAAGCGGGGCTCCTATCTTTTACAAGCTTTTGACTATAATTTGACGATAGTGTATTATGATGAAAAGCAAATATGTCGGAAAATGAAATGGAGGAACAAGCATGACTGCTGATTTACTATTAACTCACTTTAATCAAGTCTTCTGTCCTAAGGATCTCGGACATCCCCTTTTTGGCGAGGAGATGAAGGAAGCTCAGGTCTTGGAGGACGGCTACATTGCAGTCAAAGACGGCAAAATCCTAGCGGTTGGCAGCGGAGAGCCGGATGCCAGTCTGATTGGACCAGATACTAAGATTCAGTCTTATGAGGGCAAGATTGCTACGCCGGGCTTGATCGACTGCCATACTCACTTGGTCTACGGCGGCAGTCGGGAGCATGAATTTGCTAAGAAATTAGCCGGTGTCCCTTATCTGGAAATTCTTGCCCAAGGCGGCGGTATTCTTAGTACGGTCCGGGCGACGCGAGAAGCTTCTTTTGACACTCTTTATGATAAGTCCAAGAGGCTGCTGGACTATATGCTGCTGCATGGGGTGACAACGGTCGAGGCCAAGAGTGGCTATGGTCTGGACTGGGAAACAGAGAAGCGCCAGCTGGATGTCGTTGGAGCTTTGGACCGTGACCACGAGATTGAACTCGTTTCTACCTTTATGGCTGCCCACGCCGTTCCACCAGAATATAAGGGACGCTCTCAGGAATATCTGGAGCTCATCGTCGAGGAAATGCTGCCTCGGGTAAAGGCAGAAAATTTAGCTGAGTTCTGTGATATTTTCTGTGAAAAAGGAGTCTTTACAGCTGACGAGTCACGCTACCTGCTTTCTAAAGCTAAGGAAATGGGCTTCAAGCTTCGCATCCATGCTGATGAAATCGAGTCTATCGGTGGAGTAGATGTAGCAGCTGAGCTAGGAGCAACCAGCGCAGAGCACTTGATGGTGGCGACAGATGAAGGGATTCGCAAGATGGCACAAGCCAAGGTTATCGGTAATCTTCTGCCAGCGACTACTTTTAGTCTGATGGAAGATACCTATGCACCAGCCCGCAAGATGCTAGAAGCTGGCATGGCCATTACCTTGACTACCGACAGCAATCCAGGCTCCTGCCCAACAGCCAATCTGCAGTTTGTCATGCAGCTAGGCTGCTTTATGATGCGCCTGACACCGGTCGAAGTCCTTAACGCGGTGACCATCAATGCGGCATATTCAGTGAACCGTCAAGATAAGATTGGCAACTTTGACACTGGCAAGCAGGCTGACATTACCATCCTGGACGCTAAGAATATTGATTATCCACTTTATTTCTTTGCTACCAACCTGACCCATCAGGTCTACAAGGCTGGAAAGCTAGTTGTCGATCAAGGTAGAATTGTCTAGCCTCTCTAAAAACGAATCGTATTTTTCGGACTCTTTCTGGTGACAGGGAGAGTTTTCTTTATATCAAAACTTTCCCTTGCCATTCTGCTCGAAGTCTGCTATAATAGTTATTTGTGAGCAAACCTCACTTACCCCTTGCAAAGTCTTGGGGTCATTAGACCAAAAGGAGGAAAAATCAATGGCTAAATACGAAATTCTTTATATCATTCGTCCAAACATTGAAGAAGAAGCGAAAAACGCTTTGGTAGCACGCTTTGACTCTATCTTAACTGACAACGGTGCAACTGTTGTTGAATCAAAAGATTGGGAAAAACGTCGTCTTGCATACGAAATCCAAGATTTCCGTGAAGGACTTTACCACATCGTTAACGTTGAAGCAAACGACGATGCAGCTCTTAAAGAGTTTGACCGTCTTTCAAAAATCAACGCTGACATTCTTCGTCACATGATCGTCAAACTTGACGCTTAAGAAGGTAGACTATGATTAATAACGTTGTACTGGTGGGTCGTATGACCCGTGATGCCGAGCTTCGCTATACACCGCAAAACCAAGCGGTTGCAACATTTACTTTGGCTGTCAATCGTAACTTTAAAAATCAAAGTGGTGAGCGCGAGGCGGATTTTATCAATGTTGTCATCTGGCGTCAGCAGGCAGAAAATCTTGCTAATTGGGCTAAAAAAGGTGCTCTTATCGGAATTACTGGACGTATTCAAACCCGTAATTATGAAAATCAGCAAGGTCAACGTGTCTATGTCACTGAAGTAGTTGCAGACAACTTCCAACTTTTGGAAAGCCGCTCTAATCGTGAAGGTCAGTCATCTGGCGGTTACGGTGGAAACAGCTTCGGCGGCAGCTCTGCTCCAAGTTATGGCAGTGCAGACTCGTCTAACCAAGTACCGAACT
>CAUVQK010000043.1:0-7239 GCA_963553705.1 uncultured Streptococcus sp. | reverse complement strand
GAATTTGTGATAAAGTATTAACAATTAAATAATCCTTTAATTCTATCCAGAGAGATAGACAAGGAGCAAGTAAAAAGATGGGTGGAGTGTAAGCAAGTGCGTCTTGTTTTAGTTTGCCTGATTAGATTTTTCTGAAGTCTCCTTGTAATAAGGAGACTTTTTCTTGTTTGAGGAGGAAAGAATGAAAACAAAAGAAGTTGTCGATGACATCACCATGAATCGCGCGATTACGCGGATTACCTATGAAATCATCGAGCGCAACAAGGACTTAAATCAAGTGGTCTTGGCTGGGATTAAGACCCGTGGGGTTCACTTGGCTCACCGGATTCAGAAGCGGTTGGCTCAGTTGGAGAATATCGATATTCCAGTCGCTGAAGTAGACACTAAGCCTTTTCGTGATGATATCAAGGTTGAAGAAGATACGACAGTGATTCCGGTAGATATTACCGACCGTCAAGTAATTCTGATCGACGATGTCCTCTACACAGGACGGACCATCCGAGCAGCTATAGACAATCTGGTCAGTCATGGACGTCCGTCTCGGGTTGGCTTAGCTGTCTTGGTAGACCGTGGTCACCGCGAGCTGCCGATACGGGCAGACTATGTCGGAAAGAACATTCCGACTAGCCAAACTGAGGAGATTGTTGTTGAGATGACCGAGACAGACGGTCAAGATCGCGTTTTGATTATGGGGGAGTAATAAGCTAAATGAGTCAAGATGTTAAGTATGATGTGCATGATATGCCAAAGCCTGGTCTGCTTTTAGGACTATCCTTTCAGCACTTGTTCGCCATGTTTGGGGCGACAGTCTTGGTACCGATTCTGGTGGGGATTGACCCCGCGGTAGCCCTCTTTTCAAGCGGTCTGGGAACACTGGCCCATCTGACTGTTACCAAGTATAAGATTCCTGCCTACATGGGTTCCAGCTTTGCTTATATCGCAGCCATGCAGATGCTGATGAAGACTGATGGTATCGGAGCGGTTGCACAGGGAGCCATCACCGGTGGTTTGGTTTATTTCATTGTAGCACTGATTGTCACGTTTGCTGGCAATGCTTGGATTGACAAGGTGCTGCCGCCAGTAGTAGTTGGCCCCATCATCATGGTCATCGGTCTGAGCTTGGCTGGAACAGCTGTTAGCGATGTGATGAACAAGACTGCAGCTAATGGCGAAAAGGTTTATGATTTGACCTACTTCATTATCGGAATGGTCACTCTCTTGGCAGTCATCCTCTTTAATATCTATGGTAAGAAGATTGTGGGGATTATCCCAGTCTTGCTAGGTTTGATAGTCGGCTACATCTTTAGCTTGATTCTAGGTGCTATGACTGGTCAGGAAATTGTGTCTTTTGCCAAGGTTGGGCAAGCTTCTTGGTTCCACCTTCCGCCCATGAGTCTGCCTTTCTTGGACTACGATGTGAAATTTTATCCTAGTGCGATTTTAACCATGGCGCCTATCGCCTTTGTAACCATGACAGAACACTTCGGGCATGTCATGGTGCTGAATAGCTTGACAGGTAAGGACTTCTTCAAGGATCCAGGTCTAGACAAGACCTTGACCGGAGATGGTCTGGCTCAGATTATTGCAGGGCTTTTCGGAGCACCACCGGTGACTAGCTACGGAGAGAATATCGGAGTTATGGCGCTCAATAAAATCTACAGTGTCTATGTCATTGCTGGCGCAGCAGTGCTGGCTATTGTCATGAGTTTTGTTGGCAAGGTATCTGCATTGCTCCAATCCATTCCGAGTCCTGTGCTGGGTGGTATTTCCATCGCCCTCTTTGGGGTAATTGCTTCGAGCGGTCTCAAGATTCTGATTGAAGCACAGACCAACTTTGACAATAAAAAGAATCTCTTGATTGCCAGTGTCATCTTGGTATCTGGTATCGGTGGTCTGACCTTGCAGCTCTCGGGTCTGCAAATCTCAGGAGTTGCCTTGTCAACTATTCTGGGAATTGTACTCTATCTTGTCCTGCCTGAGCCCAAGGATTGAGCTAGGTGCTAAATCATTAACTTTCGTTCAAAAATAGCTTGCTCTCAGAGCGACTTTACTTGCAGCACTCTGGAAGCCCTCATTCTTTCATAAAGGAGAATTACATCATGTCATCCAATCAAATCGCTCTTAAGAACCTCGTTTCTATGGAAACTCTGTCAAATGAAGAAGTTATGGCCTTGATTAAACGCGGAATCGAATTTAAAAATGGCGCTAAAGTCCATTATGATGAGCAGCATATCGTTTCTAACCTCTTCTTTGAGCCTTCAACTCGGACCCACAAGGCCTTTGAGGTAGCAGAGTTGAAGTTAGGCTGCGATCTTCTGGACTTTGATGTCAAGACCAGCTCGGTCAATAAAGGAGAAACCTTATATGACACTATCCTGACCATGTCTGCCCTTGGCGTCGATGTTTGTGTCATTCGTCACCCTGAAGTGGACTATTACAAAGAGCTAGTGGAAAGTCCAACCATTACGACTTCCATCGTTAACGGTGGAGACGGTTCTGGTCAGCATCCTAGCCAAAGCTTGCTGGACCTGATGACCATTTACCAAGAGTTTGGTCGCTTTGAAGGACTCAAGGTTGCGATTGCTGGTGACTTGGATCATTCGCGCGTGGCTAAGTCAAATATGCAGATTCTCAAGCGCTTGGGGGCAGAGCTCTACTTTGCAGGTCCGGAAGAATGGCGGAGCCAGGAGTTTGCGGACTATGGTAAGTTTGTCACTATTGATGAGGTGATTGATCAAGTGGATGTCATGATGTTCCTGCGCGTGCAGCATGAGCGCCATGACTACGAGTCCATCTTTTCTAAAGAAAATTACCACAGACTGCATGGACTGACTCAAGAGCGTTATGACCGCATGAAAGATACAGCGATTCTCATGCATCCGGCTCCAGTTAACCGTGATGTAGAAATTGCGGATCATCTGGTCGAAGCACCAAAATCACGCATCGTTGAACAAATGACTAACGGCGTCTTTGTCAGAATGGCTATTATTGAAGCAGTTCTGAAAGGCCGTCAATAATCTCGGACAGTAGGCCGGGAGTGGGTGAAGCTATGTGAAGCAATCCCACTCCCTATTATTATATATCTTATGTGGAGGGTCGACAGGCAGTCTGCATCTTGGACAGGAGGGAACAATGGCAAAGAGACTTTTAATATTAGAAAACGGCATGATTTTCGAAGGGGAAGCTTTTGGAGCGGATCTTTTTGTGACAGGTGAAATCGTCTTTAACACAGGCATGACTGGCTATCAGGAATCGATTACGGACCAGTCTTATAACGGCCAGATTTTGACTTTTACCTATCCCTTGGTTGGAAATTATGGTGTCAATCGGGACGACTATGAATCTATTCTGCCGACCTGTAAGGGAGTGGTGGTCTATGAGTATGCTCGTCGTGCCAGTAACTGGCGCCAGCAATTGTCTTTGGATGAGTTCCTCAAAATCAAGAAGATACCAGGCATTTCGGGAATTGATACAAGGGCACTAACCAAGATTATCCGCCAGCATGGAACCATGCGGGCGACCATTGCCAATGCGGATGATAGTATCGAGCATCTGCAAGACCAGCTGCAGGCGACTGTTCTGCCGACTGATAACATCAAGCAGGTGTCTACCAAGCAGTCCTATCCGGCTCCGGGAACGGGTCGCAGTGTGGTATTGGTGGACTTTGGTCTCAAACATTCTATCCTGCGGGAGTTAGCCAAGCGTAACTGCAGCGTGACAGTGGTGCCTTATTATACTAGCGCTGAGGAAATTCTCCAGCTCAATCCTGACGGCGTCATGCTGTCCAATGGACCGGGCAATCCAGAAGATGTGCCGGAGGCTCTGGACATGATTCGTGGTGTTCAGGGCAAAATTCCAATTTTCGGGATCTGTATGGGACATCAGCTCTTCTCCATGGCTAACGGTGCTAAGACGCATAAGATGAAGTTTGGCCACCGTGGTTTCAACCATGCGGTACGCGAGATTGCGACCGGACGAGTTGACTTTACCAGTCAAAATCACGGCTATGCCGTCAGCCGTGAGGATTTGCCAGAATGCCTGATTGTGACTCATGAAGAAATCAATGATAAGTCTGTCGAAGGTGTGCGCCATCGGGATTATCCTGCCTTTTCTGTGCAGTTCCACCCAGATGCTGCGCCGGGACCGCATGATGCAGACTATCTCTTTGATGAGTTTATGGAAATGATGGATGCCCATCAGGCTTACTAGGAAGCAAGATTGAGAGGTACACTATGCCAAAACGTAAAGATATTCAGAAAATTATGGTCATCGGTTCTGGTCCTATCGTCATCGGTCAGGCAGCGGAATTTGACTATGCAGGGACTCAAGCTTGCCTGTCCTTGAAAGAAGAGGGCTACAGTGTTGTCTTGGTTAATTCTAACCCAGCAACCATCATGACGGACAAGGAAATTGCAGACCGAGTTTATATCGAGCCTATCACGCTGGAGTTTGTTGCGAGGATATTGCGTAAGGAGCGGCCGGATGCTCTTCTGCCTACTCTGGGCGGCCAGACCGGACTCAATATGGCCATGGAATTATCCAAGTCAGGGCTTTTAGAAGAGCTGGGAGTGGAACTCTTGGGAACTAAGTTATCAGCCATTGACCAAGCGGAAGACCGAGACCTCTTCAAGCAGCTGATGGAAGAGCTAGGCCAGCCCATCCCTGAGTCAGAGATTGTCAATACAGTGGATGAAGCGCTGGAATTTGCGGCTGGTATCGGCTATCCAGTCATTGTCCGTCCGGCATTTACACTGGGAGGAACTGGCGGCGGTATCTGTAGCAATGAAGAAGAGCTTCAGGAAATCGCAGAAAACGGCCTCAAACTCTCTCCAGTGACTCAGTGTCTGATTGAGCGCTCTATAGCGGGCTTTAAGGAAATCGAATACGAAGTCATGCGGGATGGCGCCGACAATGCGCTGGTCGTATGTAATATGGAAAACTTTGACCCAGTCGGTATCCATACAGGGGATTCTATCGTCTTTGCACCTAGTCAGACTATCTCAGACTATGAATACCAGATGCTGCGGGACGCCAGCCTCAAGATTATTCGAGCACTGAAGATTGAGGGTGGCTGTAATGTACAGCTGGCTCTGGACCCGCATAGCTTTAAGTACTATGTCATTGAGGTCAATCCTCGGGTTTCCCGCTCATCAGCCTTAGCCTCTAAGGCGACTGGCTATCCGATTGCAAAGCTAGCGGCGAAAATCGCAGTTGGACTTACATTGGATGAAATCATTAATCCGGTGACAGGCTCTACCTATGCCATGTTTGAACCGGCTCTGGACTATGTGGTCGCTAAGATTCCACGCTTTCCATTTGATAAATTTGAGCAGGGTGAGCGCCGTTTGGGAACCCAGATGAAAGCGACAGGCGAAGTCATGGCTATCGGTCGCAATATTGAGGAGAGTCTGCTCAAGGCCTGCCGCTCTCTGGAAGTTGGTGTGGATCACAATGAGCTGCCTGCTCTCAGCCAAGTAAGCGATGATGAGCTGATGAGGAAGATTGTCAAGGCGCAAGACGACCGGCTTTTCTACATCTCAGAGGCTATTCGCCGTGGTTACAGTCCAGATGAAATTGCCGAGCTGACCAAGATTGATGTCTTTTTCCTGGATAAGCTGCTCCATATTTACGAAATCGAGCAGGAGCTGGCCAGTCATATCGGAGATAACTATGTGCTTAAGAAAGCCAAGCAAAATGGTTTTGCGGATACTAAGATTGCATCCCTGTGGGGTATGACAGCTGAGCAGGTGCGTCGCATCCGGCAGGAGCAGAAGATTGTACCGGTTTACAAGATGGTGGATACCTGTGCTGCTGAGTTCGAGTCTGCGACGCCTTATTTCTACTCTACCTATGGCTTTGAAAATGAATCTGTCAAATCCAGCAAGGAATCAGTTCTGGTACTGGGCTCAGGTCCTATCCGAATCGGTCAAGGAGTCGAGTTTGATTATGCGACCGTTCATTCTGTAAAGGCTATTCAGTCAGCTGGCTACGAAGCGATTATCATGAACAGCAATCCGGAGACTGTGTCGACTGACTTTTCTGTCTCAGATAAGCTATACTTTGAGCCGCTGACCTTTGAAGATGTCATGAATGTCATTGAGCTGGAGCAGCCTAAGGGGGTTATCGTTCAGTTTGGCGGGCAGACAGCCATTAATCTGGCAGAGCCTTTGTCCAAGGCTGGTGTAAAGATTTTAGGTACCCAAGTAGCGGACTTGGATCGAGCTGAGGATCGGGATCTCTTTGAGCAGGCGCTGAAGGAGCTGGATATTCCGCAGCCTCCGGGTCAGACAGCTACTAATGAAGAGGAAGCAGTAGAGGCTGCTCGTAAAATTGGCTTCCCAGTCCTGGTGCGACCTTCCTATGTCTTGGGTGGCCGTGCCATGGAAATCGTAGAAAACGAAGCGGATCTACGCTCTTATATGCGGACAGCGGTTAAGGCCAGTCCAGACCATCCAGTTTTGGTAGATTCTTACATTGTTGGGGATGAGTGCGAGGTGGATGCCATTTCAGATGGCCGTCAGGTCTTGATTCCAGGGATTATGGAGCATATCGAGCGAGCAGGAGTTCACTCAGGGGATTCCATGGCAGCCTATCCGCCACAAACTCTATCGCAGAAAGTCAAGGATACTATTGCAGACTATACCAAGCGTTTGGCTCTGGGACTCAACTGTATCGGCATGATGAATATTCAGTTCGTCATCAAAGATGAGCAGGTCTATGTCATTGAGGTCAATCCACGGGCCAGCCGGACTGTTCCTTTCTTGTCCAAGGTGACTGATATTCCGATGGCGCAAGTAGCGACTCGTTTGATTCTTGGAGAAAGTCTGGCAGAGCTGGGCTATGAAGATGGTCTTCATCCAGAAAGTTCCATGGTTCATATCAAGGCGCCAGTCTTCTCCTTTACCAAGCTAGCGAAGGTCGACAGTCTATTAGGACCTGAAATGAAGTCTACTGGTGAAGTCATGGGCAGCGACCGCACACTCGAGAAAGCTCTCTACAAGGCTTTTGAGGCTTCCTATCTCCATCTGCCAAACTTTGGTAATGTCGTCTTTACTATTGCAGACGATAGCAAGGAAGAAGCCCTGCAGCTGGCTCAGCGTTTTGCCAATATTGGCTATGGTATTTGGGCAACCAAGGGAACAGCCTCTTATTTTGAAAATCATGGCCTACACGTCCGCCTGGTGGAAAAAATCGGCAGTGATGATAACAAGGATATCCAAGCCTAAATCCGCAAGGGCA
>CAUVQK010000042.1:0-7246 GCA_963553705.1 uncultured Streptococcus sp. | reverse complement strand
TTGTCAATAAAATAGGATGCTTTTTTCGGTTGACAAATATATGTGATGTATATTACAATGTATTTGTCCTACAATATGACACATATTTCATAATTTTGGAGGTAAATATGGCGAAATGGATTTACTCCTTCGAGGAAGGATGTGCAGATGACAAAGCCTTGCTTGGCGGAAAAGGAGCCAACCTAGCTGAAATGACCAATTTGGGACTGCCTGTCCCTCCAGGTTTTACTATTACTACAGAAAGCTGTATCGAATATTTAGAAAGTCCTTATTTCTTTGAATCTTCTTTAAAAGAAGATGTTTTGAAAGCGGTTACTGATTTAGAAGAGAAAACCGGTAAATATTTCAGTGGCAACGACTCAGCCTTGCTCTTAGTGTCTGTTCGAAGCGGAGCCAAGTTTTCCATGCCGGGCATGATGGACACTATTCTCAATCTAGGTCTGAATGATTTAAGGACCCAGACTCTGGCTGAGCAGACCAATGCCGACTTTGCCTACAACTGCTACCGCCGTCTGCTGCAAATGTTTGCTGATGTGGTTTATGGTATTTCCAAAGACGAGTTCGATGACCTCTTGGGCTATTTTGAAAAGAATGCAGGTAAACAGGCCAAGGATTTCACACTGGAAGAACATCAGGCATTAATTGAGCAATATAAGCAGCTTTATCGTGAGCATCATCAAACCTTCCCCCAAAGCTCTAAAGAACAGCTCTATGCTGCTATCAAGGCGGTCTTCAAGTCTTGGAATAACCCTCGAGCAAAGGTTTACCGCAACTTGAATGATATTCCTCACGACCTGGGAACGGCGGTGAATGTCCAAGCCATGGTTTTCGGAAATAGCGACCGAGCCAGTGGTACAGGAGTCGTCTTTACGAGAAATCCTGCCAACGGTGAGCATCAGCTATTTGGCGAATTTTTGCTCAATGCACAAGGTGAGGATGTCGTAGCCGGCATTCGAACCCCTGAGCCTATTGCTGCACTTGAGACAGCTCTCCCTCAGGCCTATGCAGCCTTCCAAGACTATGCTAAGATTCTCGAAAACCACTACAAGGACATGCAAGATATAGAATTTACTATTGAAAAGGGTAAACTCTATATCCTCCAAACTAGAAACGGTAAACGGACCGCCAAAGCATCTTTGAAAATCGCCTTAGATCTGGTAGACGAGGGCATTATTAGCAAAAAAGAAGCTCTCCAGCGCGTATCTCCTGCTACGATTAGCCAGCTCATCCATCCTGTATTTGAAGAAAAAGCTCTGCAAGATGCTCCTTTCTTGGCTCAAGGACTGCCAGCAAGCCCTGGTGCTGCAACTGGTGAGATTGTCTTTACAGCTGAGCGCGCCAAAGACTACCACTCCTTGGGTAAAAAGGTCATTTTAGTCCGTCAGGAAACTTCACCTGAAGACATTGAAGGTATGGTCGTCAGCCAGGCCATCGTAACCAGTCAGGGCGGTATGACCTCTCACGCAGCCGTCGTAGCCCGGGGAATGGGAACCTGCTGTGTGGCTGGCTGTGGAGAGCTGACCATCAGCGAGGAAAGCAAGACCGTTTCCTGCGGAAGTCTTGTTTTGACTGAGGGTGATGTCATTTCAGTAGACGGCAGCTCGGGACGCATTTATAGCGGTGAGATTCCAACCGTCCTAGTCGAAAATGACCAAGAGCTTCAGCGCTTGCTTTCATGGGCAGATGAAGTCGCACAGCTCAAAGTCCGTGCTAACGCAGAGACCGTTCAGGATCTGAAAACAGCTATTAAGTTTGGGGCAAAGGGCATTGGTCTTGCTCGTACCGAACACATGTTCTTTGGTCAAGAGAGGATTCTAGAAATGCGGCGCCTGATTCTAGCTGACAACGAATTGGAAACCAGGTCGGCACTCAAAAAACTGCTGGAGTTCCAAGAAGAAGACTTCTATCAAATGTTCCAAGCAGTTCAGGACAAACCTATGATTATCCGTCTTTTGGATCCACCGATGCATGAATTTCTACCTAAAGATTCACAGGAAATCAAGGCATTGGCTGACAAACTGCACAAATCGCCAGAGAAGCTGACTCGCCGCATTGAACAGCTGCAAGAAAGCAATCCAATGCTAGGCCACCGCGGCTGCCGTCTGGGTATCACGCAACCAGAGATTTACAAGATGCAGGTCGAAGCCGTCTTCAAGAGTGCTATCAAGCTGAGTCAGGAAGGATTGACCGTCAAGCCAGAAATCATGATTCCGCTGATTGCAGACAAGGCTGAGCTGGACTCTATCAAAGCCTTTCTCACCCAACATATCAATAAGCTCTTTAGGCATAAAGGGCAGGAGCCCTTCCCTTATGAAATTGGCACCATGATTGAACTTCCGCGTGCCTGTCTGGTTGCAGACCAGCTGGCTCAGGAAGCTGACTTCTTCAGCTTTGGTACTAACGACCTGACACAGATGACCTATGGCTTCTCACGGGACGATATTGGAAAATTCATTGGCCATTATAAGGAGAAAGAAATCCTTCCTTTTGATCCTTTCCAAACTGTCGACCAAGCCGGAGTTGGTGAATTGATGCGGATAGCTATCAGCAAGGGCCGTCAAGTCAAACCTGACCTTTCAATCGGTATCTGTGGCGAGGTCGGTGGCGATCCTGCTTCCATCCCCTTCTTCCAAGAAATTGGCGTCACCTACGTTTCCTGCTCTCCTTATCGGGTTCCAGCAGCTAGGCTGGCTGTCGCTCAAGCGGCACTCCAAGATGAGAAGTCGTAACTACTTTGCTATTCTAGCTCAAGAAGCTGCTCAATCAAAACTTGAGCAGCCTCTTTTCTTGACAGCAATCTTCTGTGTGCGTTTTCATAGATAAAAACTTGATTTTTTTAAGACATTTTCAGATAAAAAACGTATAATGAGAGATAAGAAATCATTGAAACTTTAAAAGGAGATTCTTTCGAGCATGGAAAACTATTCTCGTAGTAATAAAAATAAGACAAAATCATCTAAAAAACCTACTAAACAGCATATTAAAACCGGCCTTTCAGCTTTCCAAAAGACCATTGCAACGGTTGCCAGTATCTTGTCTATCATCATTGCCAGCATCACGATCATGAATCTGACCGGCCAAAAGGATGAAAAATCAAAAACTGATACCAGCAGCTCTACTGCAACAACTACTATCATCAAGGAAATTGAAAAAGAAACAAGCAGCCCTGCTTCAACAACTGCAACTGATACAGCTGCTTCCAGCAGTGATACAGCAGCTGTTGAGACTAGTGCGTCTAGCTCCGCTGCAGATACAGCAGCAGGCGACACTACCGCTTCTAGCCAGAGCCAAGACACTGCAACCAATACTCAGACAGAAGCTTCAAACTAAGCAAGCAGAAAACGCCTAGCTCTAAGAGCCATGCGTTTTTCTTGTATTCATCAAGCAAACTTGCTTGACTATCACTTCCGATACATCTTGACTTGAAGATAGAGGTCGTTATAGGTCCCCAGCCATTTAGGGCCCAACTGCTCATAAACTTCCAGATGTTTCATCGTTTCCTCAGTCGGATAAAAAGCCTCATCTTCCTGAATTTCCTTAGGCAACATGGCCTTAGCAGGAAGATTTGGTGTCGAATAGCCGACATAAAGGGCATTTTTATAAGCATTTTCCGGTCTCAGCATAAAGTTAATAAACTGATAGGCTGCTTTTTTATTTTTGACGGTTTTGGGAATGACAATATTGTCAAACCAAAGATTGCTAGCTTCTGTTGGCACGACATAGCGTAGGTCTTCATTGGCTTCCAGCATCTGACGAGCCTCACCAGAAAAGGTCACACCGATAGCAGCATTGTTCTGAATCATGTATCCTTTCATCTCATCGGCCACAATGGCCTTGATGTTTGGCGTCAGAGTGTAGAGCTTATCAACAGCCTCCTGCAACTGATCTGCATCTTTGGAGTTAAGACTATGGCCGTCCGAGTTCAGACCAAGTCCCATGACTTCACGAGCTCCATCAATCATCATGATGGAGTTTTTGTATTCAGGACGCCAGAGGTCATTCCAATGCTCTGGAGCTTTATCAACCATTTTTTCATTATAGACAATACCCAGCGTTCCCCAAAAATAAGGAATCGAGTACTGATTTCCTGGATCGAAAGGCTGGTCTAAAAAGTCAGATCCGATGTTTTCCAAACCTTTAATCTGGCTATGATCTAACTTCTCCACCAAGCCTTCCTTCATCATCTTGGCAATCATATATTCACTAGGAATAGCGATGTCGTAGGTTGTGCCGCCTTGCTTCACTTTTGTATACATGGCTTCATTGGAGTCAAAGGTATCGTACTGGATTTGGACACCAGTTTCCTTAGTAAACTCAGTCAGCAGCTCAGGATCAATATAGTCGCCCCAGTTGTAAATGACCAGCTTATCGCTCTCCTTGCTCTGCGTCCGACTTTCAATCTGGTAACTAACACCCCACAAGACTAAGATAATCAGCAGAATCCCCGCTAAAAATGAATAGAGCTTTCTCATACAGTCTCCTCCTTCTCACGGGTGATAAAGTAATACCCAATTACCAAAGCAATGCTGAAGAGAAAGACCAAGGCTGACAGAGCATTGATTTCCAAAGAAATTCCCTGACGAGCGCGGGAGTAAATCTCAACAGACAAAGTAGAGAAGCCATTGCCTGTAACAAAGAAGGTCACAGCAAAGTCATCTAGTGAATAGGTAAAAGCCATGAAGTAGCCAGCGATGATGGCTGGAGTCAGATAAGGCAGCATGATTTCTTTCAGCATTTGCAACTGGCTGGCGCCTAAGTCATAGGCAGCCTTAATCATATCATCGTTCATTTCCTTCAGACGCGGAAGAATCATCAGCACCACAATCGGAATGGAAAAGGCCACATGACTAGCCAGCACAGAAAGGAAGCCCAGCTGGAACTTTGCAGTAGTAAAGAGAATCAGGAAACTGGCTCCAATCATGACATCCGGTGCCACCATGAGGATATTGTTGATAGACAGAAAAGCATCCTGATATTTCTTGCGGGCTTGATAGATATAGATGGCTCCAAAAGTCCCAATCAGAGTCGCAATCAATGAAGACAGGAAAGCCAGAAAGAAGGTCTGAACCAAAATCAGAATCAGCCGCGAATCCTCAAAGAGATTTTGAAAATGACTGAGACTGAATCCTGTAAAGCGATTCATGTCTTCCCCAGCATTAAAGGCATAAGCAATCAGGTAAAAGATGGGGATGTAGAGCACCAAAAAGACAAAGACCAGATAGAGATTTGCAATTTTTTTCATCGCCCTCTCCTTTCCTTGGTTGCCCACATGGTAAAGAGCATGGCAACAATCAGCACCACACCGATAGTAGAGCCCATGCCCCAGTTTTGAGTAGTCAGGAAGTGCTGCTCAATGGCAGTTCCCAGAGTAATTACTCGGTTACCCCCGATTAAGCGGGTCAGCATGAAAAGACTGAGACTAGGGATAAAGACTGACTGCACTCCACTTCTGACACCATTCAAGGACAAAGGGAAAACGACACGACGGAAAGTCTCCCAGCGGTTCGCTCCCAAGTCATAGCTGGCATTGATAAGATTTGGATCCAAATCATCCAGAACATTGAAAATGGGCAGAATCATGAAAGGCAGCTCAATGTAGCTGGCTACAAAGATAAATGAAAAGTCCGTAAAGAGAATCTGCTGCGGTCCTACTCCGATAAAAGTCAGAAATTGATTGATTGAGCCATTCTGACCAAAAATACCAATGAAAGCATAAGCTTTGAGCAGGAGATTGATCCAGGTCGGCAGGACAATCAGCATCAGCCAGAGCTGCTTGTGCTTGAGCTGGGTCAAAAAGAATGCAGTCGGATAGGAAATCAGCAGAGTTACGACAGTTATAATCCCTGCATAAAGAACCGAATTCAGACTCATTTTGAGATAGGTCCAGTTCTGCGATGTGAAGTAGGTCTGGTAATTTTCCAACGTAAACTGCCCTTCAATGTTAAAGAAGGATTTCCAGATAATCATGACAACAGGTGCCAGTACAAAGAGGAAAATCCAGAGCAGGTAGGGCAAGAGAAAAAGATTAGAGGTTGTTTTCTTCATCGCGCTCCTCCTCAATAGCATTGATCAGACCCGCTTCTTGCTCTTCTACTTCAACATATTCTTCGATACGGGCATCGAATTCTTCTTCTGTTTCATTGAGACGCATGATATGGATATCTTCAGGCTCGAAATCCAGGCCAATTTCTTCACCAACAATGGCCTTGCGAGTCGAGTGAATCATCCATTCATTGCCCAGTTCATCATAAGCAATAATCTCATAGTGAACACCACGGAAAAGCTGGGTATCAACTTTAACCTGCAGCTTGCCTTCTTCTGGCAGAGTAATCCGTAAATCCTCCGGCCGAATCACCACCTCGACAGCTTCATTTGGGCGCATCCCGCCATCCACTGCTTCAAAGCGCTTGCCATTAAACTCAACCAGATAGTCCTCAATCATCTTACCTGGCAGGATGTTGGACTCTCCAATAAAGGTTGCGACAAAGTGGTTGATGGGCTCGTCATAAATATCGACAGGCGTTCCTGACTGGACAATTTCACCATCATTCATAACGAAAATCCAGTCACTCATAGCCAGGGCTTCCTCTTGGTCGTGTGTGACAAAGACGAAAGTAATACCCAGACGCTGCTGCAATTCCCGCAACTCATACTGCATGTCCGTGCGCAGCTTTAAATCCAGAGCAGACAGAGGCTCATCCAGCAAAACGACCCGCGGCTGATTAATGATCGCCCGCGCGATGGCTACACGCTGGCGCTGACCACCCGACAGTTTGCGAATAGAACGGCGCTCAAAGCCTTCCAGCTGTACCATTTTCAGTACTTCTGCAACTCGTTCTTGAATTTCCTTTTTATCAACCTTGCGCAGACGCAGCGGAAAGGCTACATTTTCAAAAACATTCATATGCGGAAACAGTGCATAGGACTGAAAAACTGTGTGGACGTCTCGTTTATTAGTGGGAATATCATTGATGCGGACGCCATCAAGAAAAATATCCCCGTCTGTCGCGTCCAAAAGACCGGCAATAATGTTCAGAATCGTTGATTTTCCAGAGCCGGAAGAGCCCAGCAAAGTATAGAACTTTCCTTCTTCCAGCTCGAAATTAATTTCTTTCAGGACGACAGTATTATTATCTTCAAAAACTTTTGAAACGTTTTTAAACTCGATGATTGGTTTTTTCAATTGTCATAAATTCCTCCTTTCTCGTATTAACAGATTAAGGGTTCTGTCAGACCGCTGCTACCT
>CAUVQK010000041.1:0-7270 GCA_963553705.1 uncultured Streptococcus sp. | reverse complement strand
ATTTTAAAACTAAAACAAGAGGCTGAGACAAGTCTGTATCAGTCCCTTTTTTATATAGCAGGACTGAGAAAGCTAGAACTAGCTGCCTAGCTTTCTCTCGTCTGCAATAACAGCAATTTAATCAGTGCTGCTGGATTGAGTGAGCTTGCTATTGACATGCTCCTCAACATTTTTAGCGTGTTCCTCATAAGTATTGGCGAAGTAAACAGCGCCTGTTTCAACATTTGCCACAAAGTAGAGGTAGTCCGTCTTACTTGGATTAATGGTAGCTTCCAGAGCTGATAGGCTCGGACTATCAACTGGCCCAGGCATAAGCCCTTCTTTTTTATAGACATTGAAAGGCGAGTCGATATTGGTATCAATTTCAGCGTCCTCTTTCAAAGTCGTTTTCTTTCCTAGCTTGCCTTGAGCATAAAGGATAGCGATATTACTCTGAAGCGGCATCGCTTGATTGAGACGATTATAAAATACGCTGGCAATATCTTTGCGGTCCTGGTCTGTTGAACCTTCTTTTTCTACCAGAGAAGCAAGTGTCAGAACTTCATTAACCGTCAAGTTCTTTGATTCAATAGTAGAGTAATAAGAAGACAGATTGGTATTCATAGCGCCCAACATCTGGTCAATCAAGCTTTCCAAATCCGCATCCTCACCATAGTTATAAGTGGCAGGGAAGAGGTAACCTTCTAAGCGATACTTGACTCCGCTGTCCTTGCTTGGCAATGTGCCCAGCAGCTGTGGATATTTAGCCGCCATCTTGGAAATAAAAGCTTCATCCTGCACCTTAGCTAGGAAATCGTCCTTGCTAAAAGGTGTCTTACTAGTCTTTTTAGAAGTTGCAGCTGCATTAACCATCACAGCCTCTGCAATCTGCTCCAGTGTATAGCCTTCAGGAATAGTAACCTTACCAACAACTGGTGGTTGCGGTGTATCTGTTCCACCTTCCTGAAGCTGCCGAGCAATGGTATCTAGGTCCATACTCTTCTGGAGATTGTAATAGCCGGACTGGTAATTGTTAAAGCTTTTAATTTTGGAATAGAGACTAAAAACTTGAGCATTTTTAATCAGCCCCTTTTTCTCGAGGATTTCCCCAATCTGCTTAGAGCTAGAGCCTTCTGGTACTTCAACCGTCACATACTCTGTTGCATTTGCATCAACAGGTTTAAGAGCTGAAGATACATAAGTATAGCCGACAACTCCTGTGACCACAAGTCCCAGCAGGACAATCAGCAGAACCGTTGTCATAATCCTGCGGGCTAAGGTGTTTTGACGTTTTTTCTTGACCGTGTTGTTGGCCCGATTTGCCCGAGATAGAACCTCATTAGGTTTCTTATCTTCCTCATCCACTCGGCCATAGACCTGAGGGTGAGCCTTTTCATTCTCTGCAACCTTGTAGGAAACATCTACTGAAGCCGGTCTAGCTTCAAAGTCATCCGCAGCTGCTGTTTCTTTTGCAGAAGCAGCGTCCGCTTCTGATTGGCTAGTTGAAGAGGGAGTTTGTTCTTCCTTTTCTCCAGCTAAGTCTTTCAAAATCTGCTCTTTAAAGCTCAGATTCTTCTCTTTGTCTTGTGATTTTTCAGTCAAAAATTTGACCTCCTTCATCATAATCCCTAACATTATATCTTAAAAGTCAGATAAATGCAATAAGAGTAGGATTTTCTAGCTTATTATTGGGTTTTTTATAGTTTGAGACTAGGATTTTCCCAGACCATATCAAACCAAGTAGCACCTGCGTAAGTTGATTGTGACAAACCTTCATTTACAAAGGCATGCTTCTCGTAGTAAGCGGTGAGGTAGTCGTGGCAAGTCAGATTGATGCCGTGGCGTTCATCTGCTATAGCAATTTCTTTCATAGCTTCCAGTAGCTTGCGGCCGACCCCCATTCCCTGAGCATCTTTTGAGATAGAGAGGCTGGTCAGGGAGATAAAGCCACCGTCCAGATGACCATAATCTTCAATCTCCTCTGTAAAGGAAATATCCTTTAAATAACGTTCTGGACGGACAGGTCCCTCCAGATAGCCCAGAACCTTACCATCCTTTTCTGCTACCAAAAAAGTCGAAGATAGGGTTTGGATATGTGCTGCTAGACTTTCGCGGCTAACAGCCTCTTCTGGACTGAAATTTTCCAATTCGATAGCATAAATGGCATCTAAGTCAGCCATTTGAGCTTGACGGATAATCATCACTTCTCCTTAAAATTGGGATTTTCCCACACCATATCAGACCAGACAGCTCCACCATGAGTTGAGTCAGAAATCCCTTCGTGGACGAAACCATTCATCTCATAATAAGGTATCAGCTCATCATGACAGGTTAGGCTAATGCCCTGTCGATTTTGCTGAACAGCTGTCTCCTTGAGAGCTGCAAGCAACAAGGTCCCGACCCCCTGTCTCTGAAAATCCGGATCGACAGACAGACTTTGGACAGCAATGAAGCCACCTTCTGGAGGATTAGCACCCACCTTACTATAGAGGTCATCAGTCAAATATCGCTCCTGAACAACTGGTCCAACAATATAGCCTGCAAGCTGACCATGTAGCTCTGCTAACAAAAAAGTAGCTGGAATCTGCTCAATCCGCTCTTTGAGAACTTCTGAACTGGCTGCTTCTGCTGCTGTAAAATTCAGCTGCTCGATTGCAAAAATTTCTTCCCAGTCGCTCAAGTCAGCCTGTCTGATTCGAATCGGTGCTTCCATCAAGTCTCCTCCTACTGAACATTGCTGGTCAGATTGGACAGGAGACGTTCAAAGGAATATTCATAGGTCTGGATGTCACCAGCTCCCATAAAGACGTAAACGGCATTATCGTGGTCAAGAAGCGGAGAAACATTATCTACGTCAATGACCTTGGCCCGCTTCACAATTTTTTCAGCCAAATCTTCAACCTTAACATCGCCATTGTCCACCTCACGCGCAGATCCGTAAATCTGAGCTAAATAAACTGAGTCAGCCTGATTGAGGGCTTCCGCAAATTCGTCCAAAAGAGCAATGGTCCTAGTGAAGGTGTGCGGCTGAAAGATTGCCACGATTTCCTTGCTTGGATACTTCTGACGGGCTGCATCCAGCGTCGCGATAATTTCCGTTGGATGGTGAGCAAAGTCATCAATGATAACTGTTTCGTTGACAATCTTTTCAGTAAAACGGCGCTTAACTCCACCGAAGGTCTTGAGATGTTCCCGAACTAGATTCAGATCAAGACCTGCAGTATACAAGAGGCCGATGACTGCTGTCGCATTCATAATGTTGTGGCGGCCAAAGCTTGGAATTTGGAACTCACCCAGCTCTTGCCCGCGGAAAGAAACTTTGAAGCCTGAACCGCTGGTAGAACGCAAGAGGTCGTGAGCGACAAAGTCATTGCCCTCTTCCTTGAAGCCATAGTAGTAAATCGGAGCCTTGGACGTAATCCGGCGCAATTGCTCATCTTCTCCATAGATGAAGAGGCCCTTAGTAATCTGCTTGGCATAGTCATTGAAAGCGTTAAAGACATCTTCCAGGCTCGTGAAATAATCCGGATGGTCAAAGTCGATATTGGTAATGATCGAATATTCTGGATGATAAGGCATGAAATGACGCTCGTACTCATCCGACTCAAAGACAAAATACTTGGCATTGGCAGAACCTCGGCCAGTACCATCCCCAATCAGATAGCTAGTATCCGTGATATTGGAGAGAACATGGGAGAGAATACCCGTTGTAGAGGTCTTCCCGTGGGCACCAGCCACTCCTAGGCTGACAAAGTCACGCATGAAGCCACCTAAAAACTCATGGTAGCGTTTATAGCCAATACCGTTTGCGTCTGCATAGGCAATTTCTACATTGTTATCCGGACGAAAGGCATTGCCGGCAATGATTTCATAGTCTGGCTGGATATTCTTTTCATCAAAAGGCAGGATGGAAATGCCAGCTTGCTCCAGACCGCGCTGAGTGAAATAATATTTATCAACGTCACTGCCCTGAACCTTATGGCCCATCTGGTGCAGCATCAAAGCCAAAGCGCTCATACCAGAGCCCTTAATCCCGATAAAATGATAGATTTTCGTCATGATTACTCCTTAAGATACAAGGCCATAAAAGCAAGGCCAAAGAGGAAAATCTCCGCAGACCCTAATCAGCCCGCAGGGATTTTCTTTATGTACAAGCTTTTAGGCACCACCAAAACACCAAAGAAGCCGAACCAATCAGTAGATCCCAGCTTCTAGCATCGGTCTTCTTCAACCGATGACGGATGTTATATGCAGATAGATTTTACATTTACATAATCAATTAGCAATTTTCCTTATAAACATCAGAAAATTGCAGGCAGAAAAGACTCGAGCAAGCCAGCTTTAATCGCTATCCAAGCCTGTCAAGTTCAGCTCTTGAGCCTTAGAATGCTTCAACTGCTCCTCCTTAGCTCTATCCTGATTATAGATCTGACTGGTTTTTAAAAAATCATAATTGTTCTTCTTAGGCTTTTCTTCCGGCTCCTGCGGTTGAGGGCTATACTCAGGCTGAATATCCGCCAAAATATAGTTATCCTGCTGAAGCCTATCGCCAAACTTCGTAAATTCGCCCGATGTATTCTTTTGAAAAGGGGCTGTTGGCTTCGGTCTTTCTGCATTAGAAGCTGTTGGAAGCTTTCTGCTGCGGACCTTAGTCGGAAGGTCGCTGGTCAGATAAGGAGCTGAACGCTTCTTTTTCAAATCTGCCCGAGCTTCCTCGCGTGCCTGCTCAGCATAACGAATGGCCGGATCTTTCTTATCAATCGGCTTTTTAAAATCCTTGAAAGCAGACTGCTTTTGCAACGGTCTTCTGATAGCCTGACTGGCAGCGATGGGAGCATGCCTGTTGGAGTCCACGATCGGCATCCATTCCAAATAATTACGGTCTGTATAGTCTCCGGTAATGTTGCTAATGAGATCCAGTTCGTCATAAAGATTCATATGCGGCATTTCCGTCAGCATGATTTCATCATCTGACACCAGAGGAAATTGTTTATCAGTCATATCTTTTTCCTTTCAACCCTTCATTATTATAAACTATTCAGACTATTTTTCAAGCTATTCTGCCGAAATTCCCAGAATTTCTCGAATTTCCTCCACAGAGAGACTGGATTTGGATTCTGCTCCATCGAGAATAGTCGAAACCAAATTGCGCTTGCTCTCCTGTAGCTCCTGTATCTTCTCCTCAATCGTACCCCGTGTAATCATCCGATAGACTTCGACATTGCGCTCCTGACCGATACGGTGGGCACGGCCGATGGCCTGGGCCTCAACCGCTGGATTCCACCAGAGGTCGACCAGGATGACTGTGTCTGCACCAGTCAGATTGAGACCGACACCGCCAGCCTTAAGGGAGATTAGAAAGGCTGAACGCTGGCCGTCATTGAAGGCTGTTGTCATGTCCTGACGCTCCTTGGCTGGAGTAGAGCCTGTAATCTTAAAAGACTCCATGCCCATCTTGTCCAGTTCACTCTCGATAATATCCAGCATACCACGAAATTGTGAAAATATGAGGACACGGCGATTACCATCTTGTATCTGTTCAAGTAATTCCCGCAAACTTTCCAGCTTACCGCTCTCGCCCTCGTAATCTTCCATAAACAGCTTCGGAGTGTCACAAATCTGGCGGAGACGCATAAGACCTGACAGAATCTCTATCTTGCTGCGATTTATTTCATCTTCTGTCGCATGGATGATTCTGTCCTGCATCTGCTTGAGCAGAGCCAGATAGATAGTCTTCTGACTATCTGCCAATTCATTGCGATAGGCAACTTCAATCAAATCAGGCAACTCCTGCAGCACATCTTCTTTCTTGCGCCGCATGACAAATGGTTTGATATAACGGGCGACTTTCTCAGCCGGTAGTTTTAAAAATTCCTTTTTACTTGGCAAAAGTCCTGGCATGACAATTTGGAAAATAGACCAAAGTTCTCCCAGATTATTCTCAATCGGCGTCCCAGAAAGGGCATAGGTATGCTCCACTTCAAAATCCCGCAAATACTGGGCAATCTTGGTCTGGTCATTTTTCATGACCTGAGCCTCATCCAAAATCAAATACTGGAAGTGATTGTCCCGGTATTCTTCCACATCCTGCCTGAAAGAAGCATAGCTAGTAATCGTAATCTGATGCTTCTCCGCAATCAGCTCATCACGAACATTTTTCAGACCATACACCACCGCTACATCCAGATGCGGAGCAAATTTAGCAAACTCATCGCTCCAGTTGTAAATCAGGCTGGATGGCGCCAAGATTAAGACTTTCTTAGAGTCATCTATACGCGAACTCAGAAAAGAAATCGTCTGCAGGGTCTTCCCTAGTCCCATATCGTCAGCCAGAATTCCACCAAATCCATACTTATCCAACATAGATAACCACTTGACACCCGTCTCTTGGTAATCCCGAAGGTCAGCCTTGACTTGCAGCTTGGGAAGAGGAAATTCCTCAGGGTGAGTCAGGTCAAAGGCCAGTTGCTGCACATCTTTTGAAAACTGTACCCTATCCTTGCCCTTGAAAAACTCTGCCAGTTGGTAAGCTGCTAGACTGCTAGTCTGAATGAAGCCATTTTTAGTCTGCTTACTCCGCAGCTGCTGCAAAGTCCTACTCATTTCCTTGGTCTCTTCATCGAAAATCAAAACTTGCCCAGACTTACTGATAAAGAAGTCCTGCTCCTTGAAGAGCGAATCAAGCACCGCATCGACCTCTGACTGCGCAATACCGGCAAAATCAAAACTAATATCTAAAAGGCCACCATTAAGTTGAACTGAAACATCTAGTTTTGCAGAAGCTCCTAGCTCCTGCAATTGATCAGATAACCAAACCTTGCCCAATTTTCTAAATGACGGAATAACTTCAGAAAAGAAATGATAAATCTCCTCCGATTTCAGAGGTAACCGTCGACTGACAAAATTGTCAGAAAAACCATTAGATAGCATCGTTTTAAAAATGTCTTGCTCATGATTAAAATCACTAGCATAAGGTAATTTTTCTAGTTCTTCTCTACTCCTTATCTTTCTATCCTCAAATTCAAAAAGGAGTGTTAAAACGATTTCCCGATTTTCCGCTATGTCAAAACTAAAGTGAGGCGTAAATTCGTGTATCATTAGTGATTTCGGTGCTACAACTCGACCTACTTCACTAAACATGGACAAACTGCTTGCTAGTTTAGCTTTATCAGCCCCATCAAACTGCAAATGCTTTTCCCCGTCTTGGGCTATAGGTAAATCTCTTAATGCTTTTATTAAAATGATTTGTTTATGATTTAATTGGTAAAGGGTATTGCCAGATAAAATATAC